>DASVHX010000030.1:0-2379 GCA_036382355.1 Bacteroidales bacterium | reverse complement strand
AGGTTCTACTCCTGATACATCGATAATTCTCGTGGATTTTGTGATAACAACATTGGCACCAAGTACGGATTCACGCTCAATAAATACCCCTTCCACCACAATGCAGCGGGACCCAATAAAACAATTATCCTCGATAATTACAGGTGCTGCCTGCACAGGTTCGAGCACGCCGCCAATACCCACGCCTCCGCTAAGGTGAACGTTTGCACCAATTTGGGCGCACGATCCTACGGTGGCCCAGGTATCCACCATTGTTCCGTTACCTACCCATGCACCAATATTCACATATGAAGGCATCATAATCACGCCTGGCGCCAGATAAGCACCATAGCGGGCTATGGCATGAGGAACCATACGCACACCGAGTTCTGCATAATTTCTTTTCAAATCCATTTTATCATGAAATTCGAAAGGGCCAACCTCGGTTACTGTCATTTTGCGGATAGGAAAATAAAGGATCACAGCTTTCTTAACCCATTCGTTCACGAGCCATTGTCCGGCAATAGGTTCGGCTACGCGGAGTTTTCCTTTATCAAGTAATTCAATTACGCTTTCTATAGCGTTGCAGGTTTCAGGGTAACTAAGCAATGACCTGTCGAGCCAGGCTTCCTCGATTATGGCTTTTAATTGTTTTGTGGACACAAGTTTTAAATTTACAGTCAAAAATAGGTATAATTCAGCCATGTGAGCCTTAATTGTTAATTTTGCGGCGTTTTATAGTACACAAGGAATGGGAAGAGTACTCGCAGTTGATTATGGATCGAAACGCGTAGGTATAGCTGTTACCGACGAATTGCAGTTGATAGCTAATCCTTTGACGACGGTTCATGCGAAAGATATTTTCAGTTTCCTGCACGATTACATCTCCCGCGAACCGGTGGATTGTATCGTAGTAGGTGAACCCCGGCAGATGAACAATACACCGTCTGAGTCTGTTTTATTCATCGATCCATTTGTGAAGCGCCTGCGAAAGGAATTCCCTGATATAAAAGTGGAGCGTGTTGATGAACGTTTTACTTCGCTTATGGCTACCAAAAGTATCCGCGAATCGGGCGTTAACCGCAAACGGCGGCAGGACAAGGCGCTGATAGATACTATTAGTGCCACGCTTATTTTGCAATCGTATATGGAAGGCAGGGATTTTATACGGAACCATTGAATAAAAGAAAAAGAGAATCAATTCAGCGTGAAAACTGCAAAATGCAAAAGATTTGATCCATAGATGACTGTAATTGAGGAAGGACTTTGAGCCTGACTTAAAGCAAGAAGATCAATCTGTAATTGGCGTATAGTATAATCAATGAAGAGTTTTTCATGGAATTTGCATTTTGCATTCTTTTTAGTACTGAGTGCAGTCGAAGCATGATATTTTCATTTTTGACATGAAAGTATATACATCATTAAAATATAAGGCACAAACTGACTACAGTCTTAACAACATTTTATAACAATAAATTTCAAAATTTCATGCTATTACCAATTGTTGCATATGGTCATCCTAACCTCCGCAAAATTTGCGTTGATATCGATAAGGATTATCCCGAACTAGAAAAACTCATCGCCGACATGTTCGAAACCATGTATGCTTCCTCGGGTGTAGGCCTTGCAGCACCACAGGTGAACAGGCAGATACGGCTTTTCGTAATCGATGCCAAACCATACAGCGAAGAAAACCCGGGAAAGGAACACATTAAGAAAGTATTTATCAATGCCCATATTCTTACAGAAGAAGGAGAGCCATGGAGTTTCAGTGAAGGCTGCCTGAGCATCCCTGATATCCATGAATCCGTGGAGCGGCAGCCGAAGGTGCGGATTACGTATTACGATGAATCGTTCGTATTTCATGACGAAATTTATGATGGGTTCAACGCCAGGATTATTCAACATGAGTACGACCACCTCGATGGTATTTTGTTTGTAGATAAAATCAATCCGCTTCGCCGCCTTCTGCTGAAACGAAAATTGCAGGATATTACAAAAGGTGAAATTGATGTTGCGTACAAAATGATTTTCCCTTTACTAAAGCGCAGAACATAGCATCAATAATTTATAATAAGATTTGTTTTAAAGTTTCCCAAGTCAGGATTCAGTGGTGGGATTTGATTTCTTTACTACCAAGGATTTGCTGTGATTTAAATATTTAATTGTTTACCAATTTACTTATTTTTTAGATGCTTCGTTTTCCAATAGCTAAGTGTGATAATAAAATATAACCCAATAATTACAATTTGGGCTATATCATTAAACACTTATTTAATAGCTGGCTGATAAAAAGCAAACTCACTTGGATCGATATTTTGAATTAATTTAATTCTGGTTATTATTTTAACCTTTAAAAATTGAAACGATATTCTCAGTGGCCGATGCATATTAATATAT
>DASVHX010000029.1:0-7427 GCA_036382355.1 Bacteroidales bacterium | reverse complement strand
ATTTAATGCCATTGCGGGAATCGGAATATATGGGTATGCTCAGGTTCCGCTGCTTAAGCCATGCGAGCCCATGCACAAGGGCCAGGAATTCGCCGATATTCACTGTTCCTTCGGGATAAGGGCCCATGTGAAACAATTCGGTACCTGTATTAAAATCCACACCACGGTATTCAAGTTTTCCCGGATTCCCCGAACAGGCTGCATCCACGCATATGGTATTGGGAAGCGGGCTGCCGGTTATTCCTTTTTTAGCATAGGGTGCTTTTGATTTGGGTTGACCAGCCATGAATGATGGCGGAGCTTTAGCATATGCGGCAACTGCTTGGGCTTGCGTTTCGAACGACTTGTACCTGGCTCCTGCAAAAGTATTGACCTGTTTCAGGCATTCGGCCCACGATTTGTAAATACCTGGCTTACGTCCTTGCCATACGACATAATATTTCGACTTCGCCATAGTGTGGTGTTAAACAATAAACTGAAAAAACCCAACCACGGAGAAACGGAGGACATGGAGGTGCACGGAGAAAAAATTATTGACAAATTTTTAAACAACCACGAAGGAACTCAGAACACAGGGGTGTTATTTTTCTATTATAATATTCTCTGTGGTTCTCCGTGCTCTCTGTGTCTCCGTGGTTCTTTCTGCTGGATAATCGAAATATTTATTCTTCCTCTTTCTCCTGTTCTTCGTAAGTTTTGAGCAGTGTAGTCTGCACATCGGCAGGAACCTGCGTGTATTCGGCAAAGCGAAGTGTGTAAGTTGCACGGCCACTGGTGAGCGAACTGATAGCTGTGGAATAGCGGTTCATTTCTGCCAAAGGAACTTTAGCCTTGATTTTCTGATAGGTTCCTTCGCTGTCCATGCCCATGATTACAGCCCTGCGGCCCTGAAGATCGGTCATAATATCGCCCATCTTATCTTCCGGAACCATAACTTCAACGTCGAAAATTGGCTCCAGAATTTTTGGGCCTGCATTCTTGAAGGCTTCCCGGAAAGCATGTCGTCCGGCAAGTTTGAAAGAGATTTCGTTTGAATCGACAGGGTGCATCTTTCCGTCATATACATACACTGCAATATCGCGGGCATACGAACCGGTAAGCGGGCCTTCTTCAATTTTCTCCATGATGCCCTTTACAATGGCAGGCATAAAGCGGGCATCGATGGCACCACCAACCACACAATTGTGGAACACCATTTTCCCGCCCCAGGGTAAAATATGCTCTTCCTTATTCCTGACAGGGAAGTCGGTAGGAACAGGCATATTTTCGGAATAGGGTTGAATCATCATATGTACTTCACCAAACTGACCGGCTCCGCCCGACTGTTTTTTGTGCCGGTACATTGCTTTAGCTGCCTTGGTAATAGTTTCGCGGTATGCAATCTTTGGGAGGTTATATTCAATGGCTATTTTATCGAGGGTTTCGATATGCCATTTCACGATATTGAGATGAAGCTCGCCCTGTCCTTCAACAATGAGCTGCTTCAGTTCCTTGGAATAGCCAACGAGCAAAGTCTGGTCCACCTTGTGCATTTCGTGCAGCAAACTTCCGAGTTTTTCGTCGTCCGACTGGTTTTTCGCTTTTACTGCCAGCCTGATCTTGGGTGCCGGGAAAACGATAGGCGAAACCATATCTTCGGCGTTTTTATATGAATTGAGCGTATCGTTGGTGTTGGTAGCTTTTAATTTAATTGTTGCGCCAATATCGCCAGCTACAATCTTTTCAACTTTCTCGCGGTTTTTACCTGCGAAGAGGAACAACTGTGGAATACGTTCCTTAGAGCTGTTGCGACCGTTTATCATATCCATGCTTTCGGTTATTTCGCCTGCATAAACTTTGAAAAACGAAATTTCGCCAAGGTGCGATTCAATGGAAGTTTTGAACACAAACAGCGATGCCGGATCTGCCGGGTTACACTTCAATTCTTTACCAGCGACAGTTATTGCCGGTGGAACCTCGTTGGGCGCCGGAACGGTGGTGGTGATAAATTCCATTAAACGGCCTATACCTTTATTTTGTTTGGCCGAAACGCAGAAAACAGGAAAAATGCCCCTGCTGATAAGCCCGGTTTTCAATCCGCGCTGGATTTCTTCTTCGGTGAGGGTGCCATTTTCAAAAAAGAGCTCCATAAGACTTTCGTCACTCTCGGCTGCTTTTTCGATGAGAATATTATGCAACTCTTCGGCTTTGGCCATTTCGCCAGCCGGAATATCCAGGATTTCGGGCTTGCCACCTCCTTCGGGATACTTGAAGAGTTTCATTTGCAACACATCAACAATGCTATTGAAACTCAGTCCTTCATTCAGCGGATACTGTGCAATTGTAATATTGTTGCCAAACTGAACAATGAGCTGGCGATGTGTTTCTTCGAAATTGGATTTTTCGTGTTCCAGGTGATTCACGACAAAAATAAGGGGAGTATTATTTTTCACGGTATTCCTCCAGCTGATTTCGGTACCCACTTCCACGCCGTTCTGAGCATTAACCACCATCAATCCGGTATCGACAACGCGCAGGGCTGCAACTACTTCACCGACAAAATCATCAAAACCAGGAGTATCTATAATATTGATCTTCTTGCCTTTGTATTCAACATACATCACTGTGGACGACACTGAATTCTGACGTTCAATTTCAATCTCCCTATAATCGGATACGGTGTTCTTATCGTCTACAGAGCCCCGGCGATTAATTAGTCCACCTTCAAAAAGCATGGCTTCAGAAAGAGTTGTTTTCCCCGATTTTGCCCCTCCAATCAGGGCAACATTCCTCACTTCGTTCGTTTTGTAAACCTTCATTTTAGTTGAATTATATATGTAGTTTATAAAAAATTTCTGTCGGCAAAGGATCGCAAAGTTATATAAATCTGTTTATAAACAAAATACTGACAATAATTTACTTAACCCCATTGCCGGGAAGTTAATAAATGCACAATCCCGATACTATCAGGATAAAATAAATCCTTCAATCCGCTATAACAGAAAATTTGCTAATTTGCGTTGCAATTTGTTGCTGCTTCAGAAAAATTACACCAAATGGAAGGAATAATGCTTTGCTTTATGTTTATTACATAAAATCTAATTAACATGAAATACATAGGAGCCCACGTAAGTGCCTCGGGCGGGGTTGAAAATGCACCGCTTAACGCTAAAGCCATAGGAGCTAAAGCCTTTGCCTTGTTTACAAAGAACCAACGGCAATGGCAATCGGCGCCACTCACCAAGGAAAGTATTTCGAAATTCCGCCAGAACTGCGAACAGTCAGGTTACTTGCCGGGCCACATTCTGCCCCACGACAGCTACCTGATCAATCTTGGACATCCCGAAGCGGAAGGCCTGGCAAAATCGCGCGCGGCATTTCTCGACGAAATGCAACGTTGCCAGCAACTTGGCCTCGACCGACTCAACTTTCATCCCGGAAGCCATCTTAAACAAATTCCGGAAGAAGAATGTTTGCGCCGTATTGCCGAATCCATCAATATAGCCCTCGACAAAACGCAAGGCGTTACCGCTGTAATCGAAAACACAGCCGGGCAAGGCAGTAACCTTGGATTCAGGTTCGAACAATTACGCTATATCATTGATCATATAGCCGATAAAAACCGCGTTGGCGTATGCCTCGATACATGCCACACTTTCACCGCCGGTTATGATATATTATCGGAAAAAGGTTACGCAGAAACGTTCAGGAATTTTGCGGAAATTGTCGGGTTCAACTATCTTAAAGGCTTGCACCTCAATGATTCCAAGAAAGAACTCGGCAGCCGTGTGGACCGCCACGACAGCATCGGCGAAGGATTCCTTGGGAAGGAAGTATTTTCGCGCATCATGAACGATCCCCGCTTCGACAATATGCCGCTTATCCTCGAAACACCGGAGGACTCGCTGTGGGCCGCTGAAATTAAATTATTGTATGGATTGGTAAAGAAATAATAGTGAGACTTCACACATTTAGCTTGCAATCCTTGTAAAATCACATATCAGACTTATCATGGCAAAGAAAACAAATATTCCTGAGGATTTTGGTAGCATCAACCGCTCAATGCTTTATATTTCTTATAAACAACCTTTCTACGACTGGTTAAAATATCACGATAAAGACACGGATATTACTGAGGTTCTTGAGGGAAATGCCTACTTACTGCCACAATTTGAGTTTCCGGAAGAATTGGAAGACTACCTCAGCAAGAATTTTGACCGGTTTTTCGTATCGGAATTGTTCGATTGGTACACGTTTCCAAAAATGTGGCCAAAGAAACGGACCTGGCAATTGTTCAACGAATGGTTTGATATAAAATTTACCGTAATGGTGCTGGATGCCGATGCGGAGAGTCCTGTTAGTTTAGATGATTATTCATCGATTTTCGAAGATGGGGGAATCTTCGACGATGATGGAAACCCTATCGATATGGCAAATATTCCCATCCCGGCAATTTGTCTGATTTGCAAGAGTTACAAAACCGACGATCCGGAAGAAAATCTGCTTTGTACCCTCAACAGGTCCGATCAGAGCAACGATAGAAAATTTCAATGCGCTGAATATACCTCGCTCAACGAAAATTAATATTGTAAACCTTTTCTGCTTTTCTACGGCCGATAAACCATAATTCCGCCTTTCGAAGCCATACTGATATGATGGCGATGACTATTCTGGGCCATATAAGCCAATGGATAGCATAACCCAGCGTAAGAAAAAGCAGCGGATCCTCGAGTTGCGAATGTGAAATGGCAATATGATGATTCAGCAAGTCGGCATCCTGCCTGTTCATTTTGCCTTCTTCCACCAGACTGATCATGATGGCCGAGCCATATGCAAGACCAATGGCATTGGCAACGATCCAGGAGAAAGTTGTTTTTTCGGGCAATCCCATCAGTTTTAATAGTGGCGAAAGCGGTCGCTCAAGCCATTTGATCAACCCGAACTCTTCCATAATCTTTTGCAGGATGAGCAAAAGGTTCACCAGGATAATGATCTTGAGCGTAGTGGCAGAAATACTGCCCACCCAATGCAGCAACACCGCTCCCAGCTCACCATGCGTGCGGTTTGGCGACACAAAATTGCTGGCTGGTGCTCCGGGAATAACCAGGTTCAGCAAAAATCCGATAACAAAGCTGCTAATCAGCCTCAGGATGAGCATGCGCCATGCGGAAGAACCTGTCTTTCTCAGCACGGCTGTTTCGATTAAAAATCCATGCGAAACCAGGCACATCGTAGCGATGATCATGCCTTCGCGAAATGGTAGCTTAAGCGTGGTAAGCACCGCAACCACTGTATAAATATTGGTAAAAACGCTGGTAATAAGCACTATGGCTGATACGCCCGGAAGCCCAACAAGTTTAAAAACCGGGCCTGTATAACTCGCCATCCAATCCAGCACGCCATAAAAATCAAGAAATAAAACGCCCAGCGAAACTGGTATTGTGATCTTCAAAAGCCACCAGGCCGTTTTCATACCTTTTGGCAAGGCTAATTGGATGCACATTTTTAGGCGTGGCAGGAATCTTAGTTTATTATCTTCCAAATCTTAGTTTTTTTGCCGGGTCTTTTATGATCAATATTCTGTACTATTTAATTCAAAATGAAAATAGCAAATATCAAAATGCAAATCCTGGCAGCAAACTTTCAATTGTATTGACTGCCAGTCAAATAAGGGTTGAACTAAATGTCTCTGCATCCATTAATTAAGGCTGATTTGCTAAAGTCCGCATTATTGCACTTTGCGTTTTACTTTTAACGTTTTGATTTCTTCACTTCAGATACCGGGCAAAAGTAGTGAAAAGTCGATAGTTGAATCCCGCAGATAAATATTTATCGGATCTATAAATCCTTCCATTATTCATAAAGTCCGGAGCTATAATAATTCAGCAGTTAGCATAATAGCTGCTCATTTGTTACTTTTGCCCAACAGAGTTAAATCCAGGTTATACATGACAGAGACCACACTTCCAACGCAATATTACCTGCAATCGATGGCTACAGAGACTATTTTTGAAGATTCCGGATGGCTCCTCGACGCCCCCGGCGAAACAAAACCAACCCTATTAAGGGCGTTATATCTTGACAAGCAGCTCCATGTGGGTGACGATTCGCTTGGCTTGTACAAATTTGCCGGCTGGTTGCCCATCGGTCGTATGCTTAAGGGGTCTTCGGCACCCGTTACTCTTCGTAGTCAACACCTGGCAAAAGCACTTGGCCTTACCAACCTGTACATCACTTTCAGCGGTTACTGGCCCGAAAAAGGTGCTGGAATGACTACATGCTCCTTCAAGGAAACAGAAGCTTATTCGGTTTGTGCCCGCCTCAATCCTGATGAGGGAAAGGTATTGGTGGTTGCATCGGCAGGCAATACGGCCCGCGCTTTCGCCAGGGTTTGTTCCGATAATAATATTCCTTTGCTGCTTTGTGTTCCTGAAGATAACCTTAGCGCTCTTTGGTTTGACGAACCGTTAAATAAATGTGTTAAACTGGCCGTTACCAGCAAGGGCAGCGATTATTTCGATGCCATTCACCTTTCGAACCTTGTGTGTAAATGCGAAGGATTTATTGCCGAAGGTGGTGCCAAAAATGTGGCCCGCCGAGATGGTATGGGAACAACTGTCCTCTCTGCAGCCACAACTATCGGGCGTATCCCCGATTACTATTTTCAGGCAGTAGGAAGTGGTACCGGGGCCATTGCAGCCTGGGAAGCCAACATTCGCCTGGTGGCTGATGGTCGTTTTGGCAATCATAAGATGAAATTGATCGTTTCACAAAATGATCCGTTCATCCCCATTTATAATGCATGGAAGGCCGGATCGAGGGAAATGCTTCCATATGACGACGCAGAGGCCAGAAGACATGTCGAAGAGATCAACGCCAAAGTCCTCTCGAACCGAAGACCTCCATATGCTCTGGCAGGAGGATTGTTCGACGCACTTACCGACAGCCGGGGCGATGTTATGATTATGACCAATGCCGAGGCTGATGAAGCCAACCGGTTATTTCAGGAAACTGAAGGTATTGACATTCATCCTGCAGCTGCCATTGCTGCTGCCTCGCTCATAAAAGCAGTTAATGAAGGCACAGTTGAAAAAGATGCCGTTATCATGTTGAATATCACCGGTGGCGGCGAAGAACGGTTTAAAAAAGAAAAAATACTCCATTATCTTCAACCATCCATAGTTCTCGATATAACACCTTCCATTGAAGAAGTGCAGGTTTCATTGGAAAAAATCTTTAGCTAAATGAACAATGAAGTTATAGGAATTTTAGCAGGAACTTTGTCGTGTACCACCTTTCTGCCACAAGTAATAAAAACCTGGAAATCAAAATCTGCCAAAGATGTTTCGCTCAATATGTTTCTGATTGCCACGGCTGGCACAACCCTGTGGCTGCTATATGGCATTTTGATTCACAGCATTTCCATCATCGGAACCAATATCATAGTA
>DASVHX010000028.1:0-4271 GCA_036382355.1 Bacteroidales bacterium | reverse complement strand
AATGCTTTAGGCTTTGCTTTGCTTAATTCAAACGTTTGTCCATGCGCATTCATTTGAAATAGTATTAACGCAAATAATAATAGCATTTTTTTCATAAGAATTTATTTTAATTACAGCTTATATCATTTTGCAATTAATTGTTGGGGGGAAAATAAACCTCCGGACATCCCACCTGGTATCGCAGTTCAAATATACACTTTCCTGTCGGGTAAGCTTAGCCTGTCCCGTTCGGCCAAAGGGAGACGGGAAAAACCCGGCTTGCGGGTACTTAAACACACTGGTCTCAATCTTCTTTTAATTCAATCGTTACACGAGCGAAATGACCTCTTACAAAGAAAATCTTAATTCTTCACCAAATTCATTTCCTTTATCAAATACCCCGCGCCTGCATATTTATCAATCACGAATAGGATGTAGCGTATATCGGCAACGATAGTTCGCTGCAGCGTGGGATCAAATTTAATGTCGCTGCTCATGGATTCGGAATTGCCATCGAAGGCGGCACCAATCAATTCGCCACGGCCATTGATGACAGGGCTTCCCGAATTGCCACCGGTAATGTCGTTGTTGGTGAGGAAGCAAACAGGCATGATGCCGTTTTCGCCATACTGTCCGTAATCTTTATTTTCATAAAGCACTTTTAGTTTGACCGGCACAATAAATTCCTCATTCGATGGATCTTCTTTTTCCATCACACCTTTCAGCGTGGTTTGCATGGCGTACTGCACGGCATCAGCCGGAGCATATCCCTGCACGCTGCCATAAGTAGTGCGCATGGTGGAATTTGCATCCGGGTAAAACTTCTGAGCAGGGTTCATCTGCTGCAAGCCTGCGATAAGTTTACGCTTTGCTGCATCATATTTATCCTCAGTTTGCATCTGTGTAGCACGGATACGCATATAGGCGCCTATCAATTCACCGGTCGTTTTCATTATCGGATCGTTCTTTAATTTTTTGGCATTAGGGCTGGCCAGGAAAGCATTCATTTTATCCGCAGCAGCGAAAATGGAATTTTTGTACAGGTGATCCACATATTTCCCGAAATCGCCTTTGTATTTCCGGTGAACTACTTTGAAAAATCCAGGATGATAAATATCCGCCACATCTTTATAATACATTTCGAGCATTACCGCCATAATCTTTTTATCTGTTGGCTGATCGTAATCTTTATAAACGGCATCGGCATCCGACCTGAATTTGGCAAGAGCGGAATCCACACTTGTCCCTGCATTCAGTTTTTGGGCGAGTTCGTCCGATTTATAAGCCAGCATAAAAACTTCCGGTCCCATGAAGGTTTCGAAGAAATATGAAGTGCTGAGCTCGGAACTATCGGATGAACGTGCTGCAAATACTTCGGCAAGGTCGGGAAGCACCTGTCCGTATTGCTTCTTGCGGATATCATCCTGGTTTACCCATTCGCCGAAAGCATCTTCCGAAGCCTTACGATCTTCGTACACTTTCAATTTGCGCAAGGCTTTGCTTTCTTCCAGCGATTTTTTCCAGAAATTCCCGAGGTAAGCATATTTGCTGGCGTATTGAATCCTCACATGAGCATCTGCATCCATGGCAGCCTTCTGGATATCCATCTTTTTACGTTTCAGTTTGATATCTGCGGGGTTGAGCTGATCCAGTTTCATCTTGATACCATAAGAAGTAACATAACGGTCGGTAGCTCCCGGATATCCCCAGATCATGGCAAAATCGCCTTCTTTCACACCGCTGAGCGAAATAGGAAGCACGTATTTCGGTTTGTAAGGCACGTTATCTTTGGCGTATACAGCTGGCTTGCCATCGGCTCCTGCATATACGCGCAGCAAGCAGAAATCGCCGGTTTGCCGGGGCCACATCCAGTTGTCGGTATCGCCGCCAAACTTGCCAATAGCCGAGGGAGGCGCACCAACCAACCTGATGTCGGTAAAAGTTTCGTAAACAAAAAGATAGTATTCGTTGCCTTCGAACATGGATTCCACATCGGCTTCGTAATGTGTATCGCCGATAGCATCCTTCTGAATGGCTCCGATGGCTTCCTCGATTTTGGCCTTGCGGTCAGCTTCGGACATGTCTGTAGTAACATTTGTCAACACGTGGGCGGTTACATCTTCCATACGCAGCAGAAATGAAACGGTTTTGCCGGGATTGGGCAATTCTTCGCCCGGTTTCATGGCCCAAAAGCCATCGGTGAGGTAATCGTGATTCACTGAACTCTGCGTCTGGATAGCTTCGTAGCCGCAATGGTGATTGGTAAGCAACAGGCCTTCGCCTGATATCATTTCGCCGGTGCAACTGCCGTGATCGAGGCTTACAATGGCATCTTTGAGACAGGCCTGGTTAAGACTGTAAATCTGATCCGGCGTAAGTTTAAGCCCTTTCATCTGCATATCGGCATAGTTGATCCTGCTGAGCAGAAGGGGCAGCCACATGCCTTCGTCGGCACGCGAAATGGAAGTGAAGCCAAGCATAAAGCTGAGCCCAAAAAGGATAATTCTGTTTTTCATGAAGGGTGATTTGAGAAATAGACTGAAGTGCAGAAATTGATTTGAAATATAATTCAGGGTATAAATTTATACATTTTGATTTAAGAACTTAGCGTAGCGCTCTCATGAGCGAAGCGAATAATGTTGATTACTCACATTATCATTATATTTAAAAGTGTTCGTGAGATTGCTTCACTATGTTAACGATTTATGATTTATGATTTAACTGCTTGTTGGTTTCTTACTTTTAAAATCTTAAATCGTTGATCCTTGTTCTTAAATTAATTTTAAGTCATCCAATATTGCGTTTTAGGAAATAAGTTCCTTCTCAGCCTCACATCCTTCGGCTCTGCTCAGGGTTTATTTCCACGCGTTATACGTTTCTTATATTTGGCCGCCAGTTTACGCCTGTAGGAACCTCCCTGGTTTGTTTTACTATTCTTCTCCTTCTTTGCCTGGAATCCTTTGCTTAGATCAGGAGGCGGTGCAATTTTCAGATAGTTTTTATTCCCGGCAAACGGCTTTTCTTCGTCTGTATAAATGGTGGAAACTACAACACCGGAGGGCAAAGGCTCTATCGGGATAGGTTTGTTCATGAGGCTTTCAATGCCGGCCTGGAAAGCGCGCTCGGGTTCATTGATAAAGGTGATGGCTTCGCCTGCTTTATCAGCCCTGCCGGTACGGCCAATACGGTGAATATAATCTTCGGGAACTTCCGGCGTATCGAAATTTATGACATGTGTAACGTCGGCAATATCCAGCCCACGGGCAGCTATATCTGTAGCTATTAGCACGCGGTGCGTTCCATCTCCGAATTGCCTGATGGCGTTTATCCGGGAGTTCTGCGATTTATTGGAATGGATAACGCAAAGCTGGCCGGGGAATTTAGGTTCCAGCTGCTCATGCAGGCGGTCGGCCAGGCGCTTGCTTCCGAAAAACACGAGAACTTTCTCGAATTCCTGATCCGCAAGAAGGTATTCCAAAAGGTTAACTTTAGTGAAAAAGTTTGGAACATAATAGCCTTTCTGAATGATCTGTTCCAGTGGTGTACCATGTGCGGATATACCGACCCGATGTGTTTCACGGAAAAATGTGGCTGTGAGTTCTTCCACATTCGGACTAAAAGTGGCTGAGAACATCAGGTTCTGCCTTTTTTCGGGCAGCATATTTATAATTTTGGCTAGTTGCGACCGGAATCCCAGGTTCAGCATTTCATCAACCTCATCAATCACAAGCGTTTTAACGGTTTTTAGCCGCAATTCGCCACTTAATGCGATATCGATAAGCCGGCCGGGAGTGGCTACTAAAATATCCACGCCATTGTACACCAATTGCTTTTGGGTGTTGATGTTCGTGCCTCCATATACGCCCACAACGCGCACTCGCATGTAGGTTGTTAATTTTTCAATTTCGCCGGCCACCTGCAATACCAACTCACGGGTAGGAACCACGATAAGGATTCGTGGTTGCCGCTGATCCGAATATTTTAATTGCGTTAATAACGGGAGGATATATGCAAATGTTTTGCCTGTGCCGGTTTGGGAAATGGCAATAACATCCTTCCCCGACCTTATTTCCGAAAACACTTTTTCCTGTATAGTTGTGGGATTGGTGAAGCCCATATCGCTTAATGCTTTCAATATGGGGCTGGTAAGATTTAATTCTTCAAAAGTCACAAAGATGGTTTTAAATTCAGCGCAAAGTTACTGAGATTCTGCATTATACGGCAAAATAGATTTTTAAATTGATTAAACCTGACCGGGGAGCGCTCTCTGTAAGGTTAACCGGAGCATTGGT
>DASVHX010000027.1:0-5293 GCA_036382355.1 Bacteroidales bacterium | reverse complement strand
TTTATAAACTTTCTACTTTATAAACTTTCTACTTTATAAACTTTCTACTTTATAAACTTTCTACTTTATAAACTTTCTACTTTATAAACTTTCTACTCCCTGGAGATAAGTACTACTGCATAGGCCGATACGCCTTCTTCCCTACCTTCGAAGCCAAGACGTTCAGTGGTGGTTGCTTTTACAGAAACATCATCAGGTGTAAGCCCCATTACCTCAGCCAGCTTAGCGCGCATTGCTGGAATATAAGGCGCTATTACCGGTTTCTGCAATGCCAGTGTGGCATCAATATTTACCGGATGATACCCTTTAGCGGCAAGCAATTCAATTACGTTTTTCAACAGGATCTTACTGTCAATTCCTTTATATTCGGGAGAAGTATCGGGGAAATGGCTTCCAATATCGCCCAGACAGGCAGCACCTAACAAAGCATCGCAAATAGCATGGATAAGTACATCGGCATCGGAATGGCCCAAAGTTCCGGTGGGGTGCTTAATTTTAACTCCTCCAAGCCACAACTCACGTCCTTCGGCCAGTTTATGCACATCGTAACCAAAGCCAACGCGAGTGCTCATATGATAAGGAATTGGATATTATTGTTATAAAAAAGCCCTCAATAAATTGAGGGCTTTTTAAGTTATTATTTCTTTTTGTTCTGATCCTGAAATGCGTCGAAATCGAACAGTAGCGAGAAACGCAAGGTACTCTCCAGCGGATTCTGTTGTTCCATCGGAATGAGGTAGGAGAAATCGAGCCCAAATACATTGTATTTAAGTCCTAAACCGGCGGAGAAGAACTTGCGGTTGCCTTTATTCTTGTCCTCATAAAAGTATCCCAGGCGAACTGCAAACTGCTTGTCGTACCAGTATTCGATACCTGTGGCAATGCTGAATTCGCTCATCTCTTCACCAAATCCGTTTGGAGCATCGTAAAATGATTGCAACATTCCAAGTGGAACAGAAACTTTAGGATTTTTACCTTTCAAAATGATTTGATTATTCTGCGCATCAACAATCGGATTACCGCTGCTATCGATCGCGTAAATAGGAGGTGTAGGTACCAGCAATTTGTTGAAATCGATCATGAAAGTCATTTTATTATACTCATCTAAATTGAGGGTAAGTGAAGGCCCGAAACGAAGGTTGGTAGGGATAAAGTCTTTTTCGGTATTGTCATTGCTGTATGATATTTTTGAACCGATATTCGATATATTAATACCCCATGCAAAAATACCTTCCGTATTATTAAATGTAACAGGATTACTGGAGTAAACAGATACATCAGCAGCAATTGAATTACCGGGCTTGGTAGAGGCGCCGCCTACATATTGCCCCTGGGTGAGATTGGAATGAATATAGCGGGCAGAAACTGCTCCGGAAATATTTTCGCTAAATTTACGCGCATATGATGCATCCAGCGAAAATTCGTTGGGACGATAAGTACCGATTGGCGTACCGACACCATCATCAGCGGTAAAAGTGATATTGCCCAGCGAGAAATATAGCAGCGACATTCCAAAAACCTGCTTGTCATCGATCCTTTTATAACCTGAAAGGTAGGCCAGGCTGATATCCGGAACCAACTTACGCAGCCAGGGACTGTAGGAAACCGAAAATCCCATTTCTTTATCAATAAAAGCAAGTTTGGCCGGATTCCAATGCATGGAATTAGCATCGGGGCTCGACGAAACACCTGCATCGCCCATAGCGCCTGCACGGGCATCGGGAGCTATCATCAGGAAGGGAACAGCCGTTTGGATGACTTTTAATTCCTGCCCAAGCGCATTTGGAGTTTGAGCTGAAACACTTGTCGAAGTCAAATTAATTGACTTGGTAATTGACCCAAGCGCATTTGGAGTTTGAGCTGAAACATGAAAGGAAGGAAAAAAGATGGCTAAAGAAAGAAGTATAAATGCAAATTTTATTGTGAAACCGCGCATAGATGTTACTGTTATATAATGAATATGCAAATGTATGAATTAATTCCAATTAGACAGAAACGCAACTCTCCCCGACATATTGCATGAGCTTATAAAGGTTTGTAATTCCTCACCACAATAAGCTTCCCTGATTTTTCCGTTACAATATTATTATGATCAATTGCCCGAATACGATAGATGTACATCCCTCCCCGCACATCGTTTCCCGATGCATCTTTCCCATTCCATTGTATGGGACCGGCCGTATAACCTTCCGATTGCAGCTTAAGCGGGCCTATCGTTTTAATAAGCTTACCGCTAAGGCTGAAAATATCCATCTTTACATCGAGATCCTCATCAAAGAGATTGTGTGTAAAAGTAATATTAACAGGCGTCGCAAACGTACATGGGTTTGGATAAGCTAATACATCGCTGATGGATATCCTTACACTATTTGATACCACGAAATTGACGACGGCTTCAGAAGAGTTATTATATACATCCCATACCTTCAATTTGAGCGTGTGTGGGCCCACGGGCAGGTTAAAAAAGCGATAACGCACAATACCTTGCTGATAGCTGTCCTTATCGGCCACGTAATAATCGTTCAGCACATAGGTTTGTGTTGAGGTAGTGTCTAACACCGCTACAATATCATGCCCAATACCATTACCAACTGTATTGATGCCGCTTTCGTCGTGCAGAAATGCAAGTACAGTTGGGCTTTCTCCTACAATATCACCAGGAAGGAACGATCTGTCATTCATATACAAATCAATAAGAGGGCCCTGGGTATCGGCAGTAAGATTTTCCTCCGTACCACCAATCAGGATGTTATTGTAAAAACCACCTGCGTCTTCACTGCCATTTTCGACATAATAGGATATCTTACCAAAGCCGTAATGATAATCAATATCCTTGGGAACGATAAAGGAAAGATTGAAATCCCCGTTAATTACACTGGCTTTTCCCTGGTAAAGAATATTTTTCTGGAGACTGAATTCCCGCTTAGGACTGGTAGGGTCGTTACCCAAGGTAGAGAATAAGCCTGGCTTATCGAACACTTTTACGAAAAGTATTCCTGTGAAATCAGTGAGCTTATGGCCATCCTGCCCGGCCACAATTCCAGAAAGAAATACACGCGACAAGGCTTTTACCGAATCTGGTAATAAGGAAACATTGTTGCTATTTACAGATGTTGTAATTACCTGGTTGGCCGGATAAGCAAGCCGGAGGGCAGGATCGCCCAATAGAATGAAGTTGCGGATAGTTGGAGACTGCGAATTATCATTTTTGGAAAAAGCCATAATATCTCCCATCCGGGGATAAATGCCTTGATTGCTTGAGAATACAGTATCGTAAAAGCTCTGGTTCAGGTATACATTGTCGCCGGCATTAGCAATGCGCGATGTAGTGAACAATGCAACACCTCCTCCCGCAGGATTGAGAAATACCTGCTCACCAGCCGAAGTAATTGCGGGATCGTCATAACGGCTGAATTCGCAGGTAGCTGTAACGAAGACAGGCATATTATCCAGATTATCCCAACTATTAATATCAGAAAGTTCGAGTATACGTTCGTGCGCCCAGCCCACTTCACCACCATGTCCTGTATAATTTATCAGCAGGGCACCTTTCTCCACCCTCTGGTTAATAGCTACATTCACATCGGGGTATCGCTGACCTCCTGGTACACTTATTTCCTTGAATGCATCAAGGTAAATTTTATCGATATTGTATTCCTTATGCCTTTTCAAAACTGAGGCAGCAAGTTGTTCTGCCTGTATCATGTGTAAATCACCATCTTCGTCATCACCAACAAAGCAAACTGTATTACGCCAATCCCCAAGGTTTTTGGGACTGTTTGTTGCGTAATAAATAGTTTTGTCAACCGCCGTTTTAGCCTGTTCCGCTGATGAGACAGGGAAACGGCCAATGCCAATATCAATTGAGCCGCGCGCCCCTAATCCTTCAGTTGGTCCATACATGCCAACATAATCGTCAGTAGCATATGATGCCAGGTTATTCAAAGATTCATCTGTTTGAAAAGTTGGAATAAAATTGGTGTTTACCTGAAGCCGGGTTTTGTTGTCGTAAGATCCATCGCCAAAAAGAAGCAAATAGCGAGGTGTCCGGCCAACAGAAGCGCGATTGTAAAGCATCCGCATAAAATCGCGGATAGCAGTTACATCAGGTGCTCCAGATGAAAATTCATTATACACCTGCTCAAGAGGAACTACGGCAACCGATAACTGATCGTGGGATATATGAAATTTAGCTAACCTTCTTGCCTGGTAAAGGAATTCGGAGGGAGCTATAATTACCATATCGGTATTACCAATTGCATGCAAATTCTGGTTAGAAACCTTCTTAACAAATGTGGCGGTATAGTATTTGCTATTGTCATTGGCTATAAACCGGCGAAGAGAATCAGTATCAAGCATAAAATTCAGCTTATTACCAACAACAGAAGCATTCACAATATGAACATTCAGCGGATCGGTAACCTCCCACAACTGTATTCCGGCGGGAATATCAATCAATGTAAATGTTGTTACAAAATCTTTCCCTACGGTTGCCGGATCAGCAAAAGGCATTTGTCCTCCGGTATAAATCATTTTCCTTATCACATTCATCTCAACGTAATCCAACCAGCCCAGGGCTGATGAGTTGGGCAGGTTGTAACGGACTGATACATTTGCTTCCGGCCCGGTAATGGTCAGGCTTTTCCGCTCGCTGACCAATCGTCCATAAAGTTCGCCATCAGAACTCCCGCAAACCGGAGTGCTTATAACAGTACCATTCACCATTATGGTAAAAGATGCCGTTTGGGAGGATTTCCCGGCCAGGCTGTACCGGATAAAGGCAGGCGCTGAATTATCGGCGTTGGGGAATGAAAATGCAGGTAAGTCAAAGGTCGGCCTCACGTTGTCGAGGCGTTCACCAAACCATGTATTACCCGACTTTAGCAGGTTGTACAGATCGTTCTCATAATAAGCAAAATCTGTAAAACCCGTGGAAGTATGATTTCCCGATTTTGCAGACTGTGTCGTAACACCAATGCGTTTCCCTGGCCCCAAATCAAAATTGAGAAAATAACAGGCTTTGTCTGAATAATTGTTTGCAACATGCTCAAAACTCTTGTTAAGCGCATTATACTTTACAGGTATAGGAGAAGTGCCATAGAAAAGTATATAATCGCCTTGGGCAAATTTGTCTGATTTCGCTGTAACTACTTTTATGGCATTTTCCTGCAAATCGTCGTAACGGAAACTGGCATTGGCTTGCGGGAGCATGCCTCCGGGATTTCCATACACCCGGATATTTGTGGGGTTAACGGATTGCATATTTACACCCCAATTTTGCATGTCAGCATAT
>DASVHX010000026.1:0-7235 GCA_036382355.1 Bacteroidales bacterium | reverse complement strand
CCGCGCCCGTCGAAAAAAGAAGAGAAAATTCAGAAGTTCATTGTCGATTTTGGCCATAAACTTGGTCTGGAAACCATTGTGGATGAAGTAGGAAATGTGATCATCCGCAAACCGGCTACAAAAGGAATGGAAAACCGCAAGGGCGTCGTGCTGCAGGGACACCTGGATATGGTTCCGCAGAAAAACAGCGACAAAGTCCATGATTTTGAAACCGACCCGATAGAAGCTTATGAGGATGGCGATTGGGTTACTGCTAATGGAACTACACTGGGCGCCGACAATGGCATGGGTGTAGCTGCTGCAATGGCAGTGCTGCAATCAGCCGACATACAACACGGCCCCATTGAAGCCTTATTTACCTGCGATGAAGAAACAGGCATGACCGGCGCTTTTGGCCTGAAAGCTGGCGTAATGAAAGGCGATATACTTCTGAATATGGATTCGGAAGACGAAGGCGAACTCTACGTGGGTTGCGCCGGAGGCACAAATGCCAACGCCAAATTTACCTACAAAGAATCACCGGTTCCTGCTGGCCAGAAGGCATTTAAACTGGCTATCACAGGTCTTAAAGGCGGTCATTCAGGACTTGAGATTATCCTGGGACGCGGTAATTCTAACAAACTGATGAATCGCTTCCTGAAGCATTCAGCAATAAAGTATAATCTTCGCCTGTCATGGATCGACGGTGGAAGCCTGCGAAATGCAATACCAAGGGAATCATTTGCCATCGTTACAATTCCTTCCTCAGAAGAAGATCATTTTGTGAAGTGCCTGGGCAAGTATTATCAAACTTTTCTCCATGAGTTTTCTGGTGTTGAAACCGACCTCAAATTTACATGCGAGCCTGTTGCGCTCCCTGCTTCACTCATCGATGAAGATACCCAGAAAAGGCTCTTCAATGCTATTTACGCCTGCCCTAATGGCGTAATTCGCATGAGCGACGCCATGCCTGGCCTGGTGGAAACTTCGACTAATTTATCCAGCGTTAAATCTGGTGACGGCGAGATCAAAATCCAATGCCTGTTGCGCAGCTCCGTGGATTCAGCCAAAGAAGAACTTGGTGAAATGGTTCGCGCTGTATTCGAACTGGCTGGTGCCGAAATTGATCTGGATGGCACTTACCCCGGTTGGAAACCGAACATGGATTCGCCCATTTTGAAGACCATGCAGGATGTTTATCATAAGCTTTATGGGAAAATTCCTGAGATAAAAGCCATACATGCCGGACTCGAATGTGGCTTGCTCGGTGGCGTTTATCCTAAATGGGATATGATTTCCTTTGGGCCTACCATCCGTTACCCTCATTCGCCTGACGAAAAAGTGCTTGTCGCTTCAGTGGACAAGTTCTGGAAATTCCTGAAAGAAACACTCAAAGCTGTGCCGGTAAAGGCATAATGCTGATTGTTGTATAATTATCAAAAACGCCTGGCCCTGATTCCGGGCGTTTTTGTTATACCAGCTAAGAGTGTAAGGAACAATAAGCCTTTGCTTTACGGGTAAATTTTATTTTAATTTCTAAATTCATTTATCAAAATCCTGCAATTATCAATTCCAGTGTTGCCAAACAAATCAAAAGTCTTAATTTCGCACTCCCACATTTTTAAAAAGCTTTGATAATGAAACTCGACAGAATTTTTGGTTTCCTGGTTCCCAAGGACAGGAAATTTTTTCCGCTATTTAATCAGGCTGCAGAAAACATGGTGTTCACATCGGAGCTTCTCGTGAAGTTGATCCGTGAAAACGATATCCAAAAACGCGAGGAATATAGTGCTGCAATTAAAAAAGCTGAGCATGTGGGCGACGATATTACGCGCATCCTTATGGATCAGTTGAATGCAACTTTTATCACACCTTTCGACAGAGAGGATATTCACGAACTGGCGCAGACAATGGATAGCGTTGTTGATTATATACATACCACTTCAAAGCGCATACACTTTTATAAAGTAGCCACTTTCCCAAAGGAATTTGTGACTATCGCCGACCTGATACACGATGCCAATAAAGAGATATTAATCATTGTGCGCGGGATGAAAGATGTAGGTGGTATGATCAAACACAAACAGGCATGCATCAGGATCAGCGATATTGAAAGCGAGGTGGACGATATTTATCAGTCTTACCTGGCCGATTTGTTTGAAAACGAAACCAACGCCATTGACCTTATCAAAAAACGCGATATTTTGGCTTCGCTTGAAAAAGCTGTTGACAAATGCGATGATGTGGCTAATGTATTTTCAGGCATCATGGTAAAAATGTCCTAACACTGGAGCATTACGGTGCTAATAATAAGCTATTGAACACAGATACAACAAAAGAGTGAACGAATGTCGGATTTTACGCTACTCATTTTAATTGTCGCATTGGCTTTTGCATTTGATTTTATAAATGGATTCCACGATGCTGCTAATTCCATAGCCACCGTTGTCTCTACAAAGGTTCTCACACCATTTCAGGCTGTACTTTGGGCTGCATTCTTCAATGTTCTGGCATATGCCGTATTTGAATTGAAGATAGCCGATACGATAGCAAAAACAGTTGATACCTCCCGTATCGATCTGCAGGTGATATTGGCAGGTATTATTGCCGCCATTATCTGGAACCTGATTACATGGTACCTCGGAATACCTTCCAGTTCTTCGCATACACTTGTTGGAGGTTTGGCGGGAGCAGCTATTGCTCATGCCGGATGGGATGTGGTGCATTCAGCCAAAATAATGAAGATTGTCGCATTTATTTTTCTTGCACCTCTGCTTGGGATGATTATGTCGTATATTATTTCAGTGCTATTCCTGAATATCTTTCAAAAGATGAATCCCTATAAGCTCGAAAAGTTTTTTAAACGGGCCCAGTTATTTTCTTCTGCCCTTTTCTCCCTTGGACACGGAGGTAATGACGCACAAAAAGTTATGGGCCTGATAGCAGCAACACTTATAGTATATTTTAAAGGAGTAGATCCTGCTAATATTCCCCAATGGGCCCATATAGGTTTAAATTCTGCAGGGCAAATTCATGCTATTCCACACTGGATTGTACTGGGTTGCTATATGGCAATTGGGATGGGGACATTAATGGGTGGCTGGCGTATTGTGAAAACAATGGGAAGCAAGATCACCAAGCTTACTCCATTCGAAGGTGTAGCTGCTGAAACTGCAGGAGGAATCCTGCTTTTCGGGACTGAAGCTTTTGGTATACCTGTAAGTACTACACATACCATTACAGGAGCGATTATGGGAGTTGGCCTCACCAAACGTGTGTCGGCTGTTCGCTGGGGTGTGACTATTAACCTACTTTGGGCTTGGATACTTACCATCCCTGTATCCATGTTATTATCAGCTGCCATTTATTATGCATTTCATTTATTCCACTTTGGATGATACACAGAGTAAATATTCAATTGAAGTAAAAAGGAGGCATAATGGCCTCCTTTTTATTTTAAGGTATTGACCAGATATTCAGATGTTTTATTATCGTTCACCAAAAATTAGCGAACCGATCCTCACAATTGTGCTTCCCTCTTCAATGGCAATGAGATAATCTCCCGACATACCCATTGAAATTTCGCAAAACGTTGCATCGTCAGCAAAATAGGATGAACGCAACTTCGCAAAATAACTTCTCAACATCTTGAATTCACTTCTAACTATGGTTTCATCATCTGTATATGTGGCCATGCCCATCGCGCCTTTGATGCGGATATTTTGCATTGTTTTATATTCCTGAGATTTCAGAAGCGCATGAGCTTCATCCAAATCCAGACCAGACTTGGTTTCCTCTGTCGCGATATGGAACTGCAAAAGGCAGTTGATAATCCGGTTAGCACGACGGGCCTCACTATCAATTGCCATCAGTAACCGCAGACTTTCCACACTCTGTATTGTATGCACAAATGATGCGATCGCACGTACCTTGTTGGTTTGCAAATGACCAATAAAGTGCCACTCAATATCTGATGGCAATTGTGATACTTTCGATGCCAATTCCTGGGCTTTGTTCTCGCCAAAGCGGCGCTGCCCGGCAGCATATGCTTCCGTAATATGTGCCACTGATTGTGTTTTTGAAACCACAAGAAGTTTTACATGTGGAGGCAACTGCCTTTGTGTAGCTATTATGTTGGATGCTATATTCATGCAAAGTGATTGATAACAGGCAAATGTAGTTAATTTTACCATTCTGATGTGATCCTTAGCTGCTCATAAGAAATTGAAAAATTGAGACATTAGCATACACATACTTCAAATCGTTATCTTTGCGAGTATTGAAGAAATATATTACCTGAGGAATGTTAATCCTAACCTGCAACTCTGACTGATGAAACAAATATTGCTTTCCCTTGGTAAACAAATCCTTTTCTGGTTGCTATTCTTTGCTTTTGCGCGCAGCATTTTCCTGATGTATCACTTCCGTCTTCTGGCAGCTGAAAATATTTCGATTTTTGATACTCTGGGATCTTATTGGTATTCACTGAAACTTGACCTGGCAACTTCTTGCTACATTATTTTTATACCATTCCTTATTTTGCTCATACAATCTGTTTATAGCCCTGCATGGCTAACTATCCTGAACAAAGTTTATTCCGCAATTATTATCGTGGTCTCCTCTATAATTACTACAGCTGAATTGGGCATTTATGCAGAATGGAAAACTAAACTTCCCTATAAGGCTCTTCTGTATCTTGAGCATCCTTCCGAAGTATTCAATTCGGCAAGTACAGGGAACTTTATCTTACTGCATTTCCTCTTTGTGCTGCAGGTGGTGCTTGCATTTTATTTTTATATTAAATTATTTTATAGTCCAATCACAAAACTGAAGCGGAATTTAATCTTTTCGTGTGCATTCCTGCTTGTTACGCCTATATTGCTTGTTCTGGGTATGCGAGGTGGATTTCAGCAAATTCCCATTAACCAAAGCGAATGCTATTACTCAAAGCATATTATTCTAAACCAGGCTACTGTTAATTCAGGGTTTAATCTTTACATTAGCGTGAAAGAAAACCTGACTAACTTCGGCAAAAACCCATTTGTAGCTTATCCCGATTCTGAAGCAAGGGCTATTGTAAAACAGATTTATTCAATTCCTGCAGATACAACAATTCAGATTCTAAAAAATAACCGGCCAAATATTGTATTAATCATCCTCGAAAGTTGGTCGGCCGATCTGGTTGAGTCGCTTGGGGGTGAGCCTGGCATTACGCCTCAATTCCGCAAACTCGAAAAAGGAGGGATTTTATTTACTTCGGCAATATCCAGCGGTTCCAGATCGGAACAAGGTATGGCCAGTATTTTTGGTGGATTCCCAGCCACTCCTTTTTCATCCATCACAGTTCAGCCTGATAAAAGTGCCAAGTTACCCAGCTTAATTAAAGAATTTGCCGGGCTAGGGTATACCACATCATTCTATTTTGGTGGCCAACTCATATATGGAAATATCAAAGGTTATATAATGACGAATGGTTTCAACAAAATAAGGGAAATCTATGATTTTGGCAATGATGTATTAAAAGGCAAATTGGGCGTGCACGACGAATTTGTTTTAAGCAGGCAGTTGTCCGAACTTCGTACTGAAAAGCAACCTTTTTTCTCAGCATTATTCACCCTTAGTTCGCATTCTCCGTATGATGAGCCAATGGAAGAAGTTCTGCATTGGGGCAAAAACGAACGGAAATACATCAATTCCGCTTATTATACTGATAGATGCCTGGGCGAATATTTCGAAAAAGCGAAAAAAGAAACGTGGTTTGCGAATACATTGTTTATACTGGTGGCCGACCACAGCCATAACTCTTACCGCAATTGGGATTTTAACAGTCCGGAATACCATCACATCCCCATGCTTTTTTATGGTGACGTGCTCAAGGATGAATTCCGTGGTACGAAATGCAGCAAGATGATCGCCCATACCGATATTCCGGCTACCATACTCGCTCAACTTGGACGCGATCATTCCAAATTTTATTGGAGCCGGAATAAAATGAACCCTTATTCGCCTGAATTTAATTACTTTGCAATGGATAATGGACTTGGCTGGATCAGGCCCTCAGGCGCCTGGACTTACGACTATACAACTTCATCGGTTATGCTTAATACGTTCCCTGCCATGGAACAGAAAAAGGCAATGAAAGAAGGAAAAGCTTACCTTCAGCGCGTTTTTCAGGAATATATGGATTATTGAAATTATTATATATGAGCTTTATCTCAAAAATGAAAAATCCAAAAAAGATTCTAAAACATTTTTTTTCGGCCCCCTTTGTCAAAAATCGTAGTCTCCCAAGGATACTCTCACTATATCTTATTCTGGTAACCACCCTTTCAATCTCTGTGCTTGCCTTTTTCTGGATTTATCAGGCTTCCCGTAAATCGATTGTGGCATCAGATAATTTACGGCAGGAATATATTGAAAATCAGAAAGCAAGAATAGCCCAACAGGTTATTGGAGTTCGCGATTATATCCTTTATTTGCATTCCCAATCCTCAATAACCACGCGAAAAGTTCTTCAGGAAAAAGTACAGGAAGGTTACAGGATTGCAATGAATATCTACCAGGAGAACAATGGTATATTAAAGAACTCTGAAATTATGGAAAACATTAAGCAGGCCCTCTCTCCTATCCTGTTTAACGATGATCGCTGCTATTTTATCATTAATTCTATGAAGGGTGTGCAGCAAATGAATCCAAAAAATATAGGTTCCGATGGTACCAATAGATATTATTATCGTGATAAAGAAGGCAATTATCCAATAAAGAATGAGATAAATCTGCTGAACAGGCAAAATGAAGGAATTATTGAATACAGAAAGGAGTCAGATAAATCAGATGACTCTAGTCTATTGAAAATTACTTATGTAAAAAGAATAGAACCATTGGGCTGCTATATAGCTTCAACCGACCTCATGGAGGATGCAGAGCGCGATATCCAACACCAGGCCCTGAACAGAATATGCAGGATCCGCTTTGGCAAGGAAGGTTATATTTTCGTTAATACTTATGAAGGAATTGCCCTTATAAAGAATGGCATATTAATGGATCCTCCGGTTAATATCCTTTCCGGAACAGATGAAAACTGGAAAACTATATTTGCTAAAGAACTTGAAGCCGCAAAAAAACCAGGAGGAGATTATTACACATACAAATTCCGGAAACTCAGCGAATCCAAATCTTCCACCAAAATATCTTACTTCCTAGGGATACCGGAATGGCAATGGGTAATTGGTTCGGGTTTGTATGTTGATGATGTT
>DASVHX010000025.1:0-3164 GCA_036382355.1 Bacteroidales bacterium | reverse complement strand
ATCTGATAGCTTCTCAGTCCATCCGCTAACCATTATTATTCATACTTTTGCCAGCAAATTACCTGAATTATGACATTTTGCTATATAACATGGAGCGTGAGCCCCGAAATGTTCAGCATCGGCCCAATAACGCTGCGCTGGTATGGTTTACTATTTGCCATGTCGTTTGTTATCGGCTATATTATTATGCAACGGATTTTCAAACACGAGAACCAACCTATCGCATTGCTGGACGAACTGGCAACATATATGATCATTAGTACCATTATTGGCGCGCGCCTCGGTCATGTATTATTCTATGAGCCGGAAAGCTATTTTCAACATCCTCTTGATATATTAAAGATATGGCAAGGCGGCCTGGCCAGTCATGGCGCCGCAGTTGGAATACTTATTGCATTATATATTTTTGCGCGCCGAAAGCATAAACCATTCTTCTGGGCACTCGACCGCATTGTTATCGTGGTTGCACTGGCAGGGTTCTTCATCCGTACCGGCAATTTAATGAATTCTGAAATTTTCGGCAAACCTACTGACCTTCCCTGGGCATTCATTTTTACACGGGTAAGTGATATTCCGCGCCATCCCACTCAGATATACGAAGGATTGAGCTACCTGGCAACATTCTTCTTTTTACTGAATTATTATTACAAAAAAAATGGTGCACCTCGCCCGGGTGATATCTCTGGAATGTTTCTCATCGCAATTTTCGGCATGCGCATCATTATTGAATTCCTGAAAGAACCCCAGGTTGGCTTTGAAAACCAGTTGACTTTTAATATGGGTCAAATGTTGTCGGTACCGTTTGTTATCGTGGGAATATATTTGCTATTGCGACGAACTGTTAAGAATTAGCAAAAAAGCGGCCTGAGCCGCTTTTTTTTCTTCAGGGTTACCTTTATTTAACCAGCTTGTATTTCGTCGACAGGAATTGGTCAATCTTCTTTGCCACAGCATCCTGCTTATATTCTTTGGCCATGGATGAAAGCCTGTCGAGTACGGCTATTGCCTGCTCCATATCCGATTGATAATTAGCGACAAACTCAGGACTTAAAGACGTATAATAATTTATATTCTCTTCGTAGTTGGTTGCCAATGTTTCTATGAGTTGATTGCCTTTGACTGTAGCATCACTTTTGTAGTATATCTCAACAAACTGCATCATATAGTAATCAAAAGTGACCTTATTGTTTGGGAAAATCTCAACACACTTATCAACAGCCTTAATGGCCATATCCTTTTTTCCTTCATCCAATAACTGGCGTGCAAGGCGAATGAAACTCTGTTTTGGCATCATCAGATTGCGGGCGCTTTCGCGATCCACATACACATTAGGATCAGCAAGATTTCCCCATTTGCATTTGTTCATCAGGATATCATAGCTACCATCAGCATCAATACCTCCAAGTCCTTCAACATAACCTTTGGCAAGCACAGGCATGAACCGCGACACAAAACCTTCCTGGTGACAGTATTTATCTACATTAAGTACATCGCTAACACTTGATGGGCTGACAAAATAGATAGGCCGTTTCCACATATTGGTGGCCAGGAAATCCAGCAGCATCAGATCGTTTTTGTATAGGTAATTCGATTTAACATCCCAATCAACTGATTTTACAATGCTGCCTTGCAAAGCTTTCGGAACAAGACCATTTTTTACCATATATGTCGAATCAACAGGAATAGTGAGATGTCTGGTTGGTAAAAAATGTATTTTTTCGCCATTCTGCAAAGGAATTTTTGCACGATCGTCGTCGGTGGCGATAAAATCGATCACTTCCATAAGCGTGAGCCTATCCTTCGACATCTCATAAAACGGAATCATCTCGTTAATACCTTTATTGTACTGATCGGGGGTAAGCGTCAATGGCAGCGCATCGGAATTGTAAATCTTCCGTGCCAGTTGATGCACGTACCATTCGCCTGATGACAGCATATAATTAACAACTCTCACATCCGTCCGGATGCCTTCAACTTCCTGTGCATACCATAAAGGGAATGTGTCGTTGTCGCCATTGGTGATCAGGATGGCATTCGGTGCGCATGAATTAAGGTAATCGGCAGCAAAATCCCGCGCAGCATACTTATTCGAGCGGTTGTGATCGTTCCAGCCTTCTTTAGCCATGATTGCAGGCACCAGTAAAAGACATACTGCTGTAATACCAATGGCAACTGCTTTTTGGTTAAAACGGCGCAGCAAATCGAAAAGGGCATACACTCCAAACCCAATCCATATGGCAAAGGCATAAAAAGAACCGGCATAGGCATAATCTCTTTCACGCGGCTGGTATGGGTATTGGTTCAGATAAACTACAATGGCAAGACCTGTCATTAAAAATAAGAGAGATACTATTACTGCCCCCACTGAATGCTTGCGGAAGTGGAAGTACATTCCAAGCAAACCAAGTATGAGCGGAAGAAAATAAAACTTATTGTTGGCACGGTTTTGCATACTTTGGGGTAGGTTCGATTGGTCGCCCAGGCGTGCGCTATCCAATGCATTTATGCCGCTGAGCCAGTTACCATACTTTATCCCGCCTTGACTTTCAATGTCATTCTGCCTGCCAACAAAATTCCACATGAAATAACGCAGATACATATGCCCTACCTGGTAATATAAGAAATAACGAAGGTTTTCGCCAAATGTAGGCTTATATAAAGTCTCTGTTTTCCCATCATCATTGGTAACATCAATAGGAATACCCTCGATTTTGCCCCATGATTTATACGCTGCAATATGTTCGGGTTTTTGATTGCTCCACATACGTGGAAAAATGGTACAAAACCTTGGATCGAAATTTGGAATTGAATTTTTTCGATCAGATGTAATCACATACTTACCTGCCTTGGAATCTCTGATATAAATCGGAGATCCATCCTTGTATGGATTCTGCGGATCGAGTGGAGCATTATAATATTGCCCATATACTGTAGGCCAGTCGCCATATTGCTCGCGGTTTAAGTACGAAAGCAGGCCGATAGCATCGTCGGGATTGTTTTCATTTATAGGTGTATTGGCATTTGCCCTTATAACCAGCATAAAAAACGATGAATACCCAATGAGGATGAAAGTGAAACAAAGAATAAGTGTATTCGCCAGTTGCTTCTTTTTACGGATGGTATAATTAAGCCCCCAAACGATAATACCTATCAGCAATATGAAA
>DASVHX010000024.1:0-3528 GCA_036382355.1 Bacteroidales bacterium | reverse complement strand
CCTGTCATCAGAATATATTCCCCGAGTTCCGATTGTGTTGCTTTCTTCGGTGCCAACTCCGGATTGCCAGGGGAATTTTTTATGATGTTCGTCGATATTACCCTGAACGATGTAGTTGTAACCCATAACCTGCGATACTTTGCCAGTCCCATTATCCCAACCACCGGAAACAGCTACCGTGAATGCCCTTGACGAATCGATAGCATGCGCAAATTCCTGCATTGAATTGGTTATCCGGGCACCTAATTCATTTCCTTCAATCTGCCACTCTTCGTTGCCCAACGACCAAAGTACAACAGATGGATGATTTCTGTCACGGATCATAAACCGCTTAAGCAGATCGAAATGTTCCTGGTTAATTCCCATCAGCCTGTTTTCATCCAGTATCAGCATCCCAAGGCGATCGCAGATATCAAGAAGTTCCGGAGTAGGAGGGTTGTGCGAAGTGCGAATGGCATTGCAGCCCATTTCCTTAAGTTTTTTCACCCTGAATTCCTGCAAAGCATCCGGAATGGCAACACCCACACCTGCATGATCCTGGTGGTTATTAACCCCTTTGATCTTTACATTTTTCCCATTGAGGAAGAATCCTTCGCTCGGATCAAACCGTACTGTCCGGATTCCGACTTTTGTCTTGTAATTGTCCAATTTTATGCCGTTGGCAATTATTGTTGTTTCAATGGTATACAGATATGGGTTTTCAATAGACCATAAATTCGGATTTTCCAGTTTCATTTTCTGGAAAAATGTCTTGCTCCCGATTCCTGGCAGGGAAAGGTTTTTGGTTTTAGTAACTTTAACCGGTTTATGGTCAGCATCCAGCAAGGTTTGCTCAATCAAAAAAGCTGAAGTCGCCGGGTATTGGTTCTCAACAGTAGTTCGGATGGTTAATTCAGCATTTTCAGGATTAGATTCTGAAGTAATAAATGTCCCATTTTGAGCTACATGCAACTTGTTGGTTTTATTGAGCCACACATGACGGTAAATTCCCGCACCTTCGTAAAACCAGCCTTCTTCGATACTGGCATCCACTCGGACGGCAACAACATTTTCGCCGCCATAATTAAGGTAATCGGAAATATCATACTCTGAACTGGCATAGCCACTTTGTTCGTGTCCTACATAAAAACCATTAACCCAAACCGTTGCATCACGAAAAATGCCATCGAACTGAATATTAATTTTTCGACCCAGATCAGATTCAGGGATATCAAACTTTTTTCGGTACCAACCCACCGAAGTTTCAGGATATTTCCAGCCAACGGTGTGATAGCCATGACTATGACTTGCCGATACTGAAAAAGGCAGCTCAACAGCCCAATCGTGGGGCAGGTCAACTTCGCGCCAGGTGCGGTCCTCGAATTGCGGAGAGGCGGCGCCATCACCATATCCTGTTTTGGCAAACCAGGTGAAATAACTTGTTCCGTTTGAGAAATCTTTTTCAAAACCGGAAGCATTTCCAAAAGCAAATCGCCAGTTGAAGTCCATCAGGAGATGTTCCCGCCCGGCAGTATGGCTTTCAACAGTTTCTTTTTGTGTAAACCCGTATAAAAAACAGATCAGAAGAATAAGTACTGACAGAGATATTCTTTTCATCATTGTGGCGTGTTATACAAATATCTTTTATACGGATTTAATACCATTTATTTTTTATCAATTACAAGTATTACTGCTCCCCTGGCTGGTACGGTAACTTTTATGCCGTTACCAGTTAACGCAGACCGTGCCGCAAGAGCATTATAATCAGCAGGGCCACCGGCATCACCTGTTGGGCCGATTCCATTTACCAGAACTTTCCGTGAAAACTCGCCATTATCGGTTCCTCCCTCGAGTGTATACCAGTAAAAACGATTACCGGTGCGGAAGTTTTTAGTTTTTAAGTTGATGTGAGTAGATGTTGCTGAGGTGTTAATTAATGTTACATTCATCTGCCCTGAAGAATATGTTGATGCATATGCTTTTATCTCAGGAGTATCAGTGGCAGATACCAGTCGGTCTCCTAACATTTTCTGGAAATAATACATGTAATAGAAGCTGGGTCGTGGGCTCCATTTGCTTATACCCGGCTCATTGCCTGAACTAAAGAGTCCGTGATCGTTTCCATTTTCCCATCCATTCAGCAAATCCCAGCGGGCTGCCATACCATATTTGTTTTTTATAGCCTCACCAGTTACCAAAACAGCAAAAACGCCACTGGCGTTAGATACCTGTTGTTCTGAATCTTTAGCCCACATATTCCATTCGTCCAATACCACAGGTTTAATGCCGGCTCCATTTGCCTGCAAGGCCTGGGTTACAAAGTTGATCATTGTTTCCGGCACTGCTAATGCTGATGAAAATATCACAGAAGCAGTTGAGTTTTCGTTATACGGGGTAAAGTAATTGTGCACAACATAAAAATCTGCTTTGTTATTTATTCCAGTCATCATACCAGTGTTCCAGGTTTTAACGCAAGTGGTTTGCCACGATTCGTTTGCAGGTGACTCAACTGTTACTGCTCCAATATATATTTTTGAACCAATTTCGGCTGCTGCTTTTTGCATTGAATCAACAAATACCTGGAAATGCTGTGCGTACAATGCACCGGTTAAATATACCGGCTGTCCATCCTGATTTAACGATTGGTCAATGCGATAACCCCATTCCCAACTGCCATAATTTTCGTTCCCTATTTCCCATAATTGTGTACGACCATTATCGTACCGCACCCAATCGGCTGCAAGATGGGCAGCTGTCGCCACCGGATTTGGACCAGTTCCATACCGTGCATAGCCATAATTAACAGTAATAATTCCTTTGTTGCTGGTTTGCTGCAACATGCTGTAATAATTATCCAGGGAACATTGCCAGTTATAATTTGTCATGCCATAATTATAACCAGGTGCCTTTTTAACTCCGTTTTCATCAGCTATCTCTATGGGCGCATCCGGCGGATTAACACCTTGTTGCGCGTTCCAAAAATAAGCATCGCTGGCGCTGCCACCCGGGAAACGGATGATATGTGGATGCAGATTGGTTATAGGATCGATAAACTTAGGGTCGCCGGCTACAGGGCCCATCCACATCACTGCATTATGTCCAAATTCAGACAATGGTATTTTGGTAATAATTGAAGAGGCATCAACAGTAATATTGTAGGATGTGATAACAGGAACGGCAGCTTCATCATAAGCAGGAGGGGAAAATGTTTTAGCTTGCCAGTCGTCAAGGAAGAAGCCTATTGTATTTGCAATTTCCGGATCTACACCAGGTACAATTGTTGTGTCCTCGCCACCGGTTGGTGGTATTGGGTCAATTGGTTCATTTTTCCTGCAGGAAGAAATAATGATCATTAATACAAATGCGGAAATTATTAAAAAGCGCCACTTGACAAACATCATTTTATTCAAATTAATTATGATTTAGATTCCGTAATAGCTTGATAAGTTTTCTTTGTAATATGCTGATATTATGTATTTTATAAATTATTATATCGAACTATTGTCACACTGTATAACATTTCAAATTTAGTCCTGATCTTGCCTAATG
>DASVHX010000023.1:0-5269 GCA_036382355.1 Bacteroidales bacterium | reverse complement strand
GGTAGCGGTCGACAAGAACGGGACCCCATTGGCCTTGCTCCCTGAATTTGCCGAAAATCCAAATGCCATGTTTGTATTGTGGAAGGACCATACTGCAACTTCTGAAGCAAAAGAGATCAACCAGCTCGCCCGTACCTGGGGCGGCACCGATTATACAAAATTCGAGGGTGGCGTTTATTCTTCGGAATGGTTCTGGGCAAAAATATTGCACGTGCTACGTGTGGATAAAAAAATCCGTGAGGCAGCTTTCTCATGGGTGGAACATTGCGACTGGATCCCTGCCCTGCTCACTGGAACTGAAGATCCGCTCAGTATGAAACGAAGCCGTTGTGCTGCAGGACATAAAGCGATGTGGCACGCTGATTTTGGCGGATTGCCACCCGAAGAATTCCTTCAGAAACTAGATCCGATTCTAACTGGCCTGCGTTCCCGCCTGTTCGCCGATACTTTTACCTGTGAAGTAAAAGCCGGTAACCTGTCAGCCGAATGGGCCGGACGCCTAGGGCTGAGCGAAAATGTAGTAGTAGGCGTGGGATCATTTGATGCTCACCTGGGCGCGCTTGGAGGAGAGATCAAACCATATTACCTGAGTAAAATTATGGGAACATCAACATGCGATATTCTAATTGCCCCTCTTGAAGAGGTTGGTGATAAATTGGTGAAAGGTATCTGCGGGCAGGTTGACGGTTCTGTAGTCCCGGGAATGATGGGCCTGGAAGCCGGCCAATCAGCGTTTGGCGATGTATATGCCTGGTTCAGGAGAATATTGCTTTGGCCTGTTGAGAATTTGATATCGGAATCAAACATCCTGGATGAATCCACAAAGGAGAAACTGATAGCCGAAATAGCTGATAGCATTATTCCCCGGCTTACACAGGAAGCTGAAAAGATTGAGATCGGAGAACCGGGGATAATTGCCCTCGACTGGATGAATGGCCGACGTACCCCTGATGCGAATCAATTACTTAAGGGTGCCATACTTGGATTGAACCTCGGTTCAGACGCACCCAGGATCTTCCGGGCACTGGTTGAGGCAACCGCTTTTGGCGCAAAAAAAATCGTTGATAGGTTCATCGACGAAGGAATTCCTATCGAAGGAATTATAGCCCTGGGAGGTGTAGCCAAAAAATCCCCCTTTATTATGCAGGTTGTAGCAGATGTAATCAATAAACCAATCCTGGTTGCCCGCAGCGAACAGGCTTGTGCACTCGGTTCCGCTATGGCAGCTGCCGTTGTGGGCGGATTGTACCCAACCGTTCTCGATGCCCAAAAAGCTATGGGAAATGGTTTTGAAACCGAATACATGCCGATCGCCGATAATGCCCTTAAGTATCAGGCGTTGTATTTGCAATATTCACGTTTTGGAGAAATTATAGAAAACGAAACCTTGAAAGGGTAGTAATTCTACTGTTTTGTTGAAGAGAATAATTTTTCAATCAGACAGATACTTTAAAATGTCCCTGGAACACCATAAATGAAGTAATTCCAGTTTTAACACATTTCTAAAAAAAATCTAAAGCCTTTACCAATGAAAAGCGGATCAATCCAATTTAGTATTATTATTTCACTTAGTCTGCTGTTGCTTGCTTCAGCATGTCATAACAAAGAAACCATGCAAACACCCGGAACAGTTACAAAACAAGCATTCGGCATTATGCCAGATTCTACTCAAGTAAGTCTTTATACCCTGATGAATCATTCTGGGATCACCATGAAAGTGACCAATTATGGTGGACTTATTACTTCACTGATGGTTCCTGATAAAAATGGAGATCTTGCCGATATAGTACTCGGTTACGACAGCCTGTCAGGATATCTTGCGAAGACACCATATTTCGGCGCCCTGATCGGAAGGTACGGTAACAGGATTGCCAAAGGTAAATTTGAGATTGATGGGAAAGAATTTATCCTGGCAAAAAATGACGGTCCGAACCACTTACATGGTGGGGTCAAAGGCTTTGATAAAGTGGTATGGGAAGCCGAAGATTTTAAAACTGACAGTGCTGTTGGCCTGAAGCTTCATTATTTGAGCCACAATGGTGAGGAAGGATATCCCGGGAACCTGGATATTACAGTAACATACACTTTAACAGATGACAACAAACTGATATTTGACTATAATGCAACAACTGATAAGAGTACTCCAGTGAACCTGACACAACACAGCTATTTTAACCTTGCAGGAAACGGGGACATCAAATCGCATAAAGTAATGATAGCTGCTTCGAAATACAATGTGGTTGACAGCACCCTTATCCCGACCGGTGAATTGCGAAATGTAAAAGGTACCCCTTTTGATTTTACCAGTGCAAAGCCTATAGGAAAGGATTTGATGGCAACCGGCGGAAAACCGGTAGGATATGACCATAATTTTGTTTTGGACACCAAAGGATTGCAATATCTGGCAGTCCGTGTGGTTGAACCTGCCAGCGGAAGGATCATGGAAATGTATACGGATCAGCCGGGAGTACAGTTTTATTCCGGAAATTTCCTCGATGGAACAATAACCGGTAAAGCAGGAAGGGTTTACAATCAATATAACGGCTTCTGCCTCGAAACGCAGCATTTCCCTGATTCACCCAATCAACCTTCTTTTCCATCCACCATTCTAAAGCCTGGTGAAAAGTATCATACAACTACCATCTATAAGTTTTCATCAAAATAAAGGTTGAGACCTTGCACAATTCACATTAAAACCCATAACAAATTCTTTAAACCCAAAAAAAACAATGCAAACGAAACTCAACTTATAGGACGTTGGGCTTCTTTGTTTTATTAAAGGTCAGAGTCTGTTTAAAGAATTTGGGAATAATCGGCTACTCTGAGGCAAAAATTATATTTTACATAACATAACCTGTATTAACATTCAAAAAACATTATGCCATGAAATACACAACCTTACTTCTGCTCCTGTTTTTTAGCACCAGTTATATTTTCGCACAAGAACAAACTGCTTCCCTGAAAAGCCCTGATGGCAATATTGTAATGCAAATAAAACTTACCCCGGATGGAGCACCTGTTTATGCTATTGATTTCAAAGGCACACATTTATTTGAAGAATCGAATCTGGGACTTAAACTGGAAGATGCTGATTTTTCGAAAGGACTAAAAATCAAATCAGTATCGGATGTAAAAACCATCCATGATAATTACCAGATTTTTTCGGGGAAAAGGAAAAATTGCGTTTACAATGGGGTTGAAAAAACAATCCGGTTTCAAAATGCAAACAGCCAGTCCATTGATATGATATTCAGGCTTTCGGATGATGGAGCAGCATTTCGTTACTTTCTTCCAGAAAAATCAGATGAAACGAAAAAAATAAAAGAAGAAGTTACCTCCTTTAAATTTACGGCTGGCACAAAAATATATATGAGCCCATGCCCGGATGTCCATACGGGATGGTGCAATTCTCAACCATCGTATGAAGATTATTATTTTCAGGGTAAAGACATCGGAACACCCTCTCCTTATTCTGCAGGATGGGTTTTCCCCGCTTTATTTAAAAAAGATAATATGTGGATATTATTAACTGAAACCGGGCTGGATGGCACTTATTGTGGGACGCGCCTTCAACAGCTTTCCGAAAACGGGAATTACAAAATTGCTTTCCCGCAAGAAGAAGAAAGAACTTCTCCGCTGGCACCGGTTTATCCTGAATCCAATACTCCATGGCTTACACCATGGAGAATTATTGCCATCAGCGATGGATTAAAAACGCTTATGGAATCGACGCTTGAAACCGATTTAGCCATTCCTGCAAAAGAAGCAGATTATTCGTTTGTAAAACCTGGGCGCGCATCGTGGAGCTGGATTATGAAAAAAGACGATTCGATAACCTACCAAGTTCAAAAAAACTATATCGACTGGGCCTCTCAAATGAAATGGGAATATTGCCTGATTGATGTAAACTGGGATACCAAGATTGGTTACGAAAAAATAAAAGAATTAACCGATTATGCTGCAAGCAAAGGCATAGGGCTTCTGCTTTGGTACAACTCCGCAGGCAGTTGGAATACAGTGGTTTATCACCCAAAGGACAGGCTTCTTTTTAACCTGAACCGACAGGCGGAATTTAAACGCATCAGTGAAATGGGCATAAAGGGAATAAAAGTCGATTTCTTTGGCGGCGATGGTCAATCGATGATGAAATATTACAACGATTTAATGCAGGATGCATTGAAATATAAATTATTGGTAAACTTTCATGGTGCCACATATCCCAGAGGCTGGCAGCGCACATATCCTAATTTAGTCACAATGGAAGCTGTCAGGGGATTTGAGTTCATAACTTTTACCCAGGAAGGAGCGGACCAGGAGCCGAATCACGCCTGTATATTACCATTTACCCGTAATGTATTCAGTCCTATGGATTTCACCCCGGTTAACCTTACTGAAATTCCTGGTTTGCAACGAAAAACATCCAGCGCGTTTGAACTTGCTCTTACAGTCATTTTCCAGTCGGCCGTTCAGCACTGGGCAGAAAGCCCCGAAGGAATGGCAAAAGTACCTGATTATATAAAGGAGTACATGTGCACCGTTCCAACTCATTGGGATGACATTCAATTTATAGATGGTTTCCCCGGGAAATATGTAGTAATGGCCCGAAAATCCGGGAACACGTGGTATGTAGCTGGAATAAACGGCGAAGCAGGCGAAAAAGAAATCAGTTTCAACTTACCTTTTGTAACGAAAAACATAAACGCCACTTTATACACCGATGGCAATAATAACCGTTCATTCTCTACATCGGCTGTACAACTGAAAAAAGACAAAAAGACAACCCTGATTATGAAGCCTACAGGTGGGTTTGTAATGAAGCTGGAAGAATGACCCAACCGAATGATTGATATGGATTGTTTCAGCAAATCCCTATTTTTCAAAATGTTGTACCTATGTTGTACTCATCAAAAAAAAAGCCTGTAATCTTCTGGATTACAGGCTTCTGATTTAAAAAAGCGGTCCGGACGGGACTCGAACCCGCGACCACATGCGTGACAGGCACGTATTCTAACCAACTGAACTACCGAACCGTTTTATTAAAGAACATTCCCTTGTGTAAAGGGAGTGCAAAAATAGGCCTATTTTCTAAAATAACAAAACAATAATAAAAATAGTTCAATATTGTTTTGAAAAATCGCGACGTTCCATAAAATTGATAATTTTAACAATTCAAACTCTGCGTATGTTCCCTCCTGTTACTTTTTCTTCTGTTTTAAAACATCGGAGGCTTTTTATTTTGATTACAGGCATTATGCTGCTCTTATTCTTC
>DASVHX010000022.1:0-8328 GCA_036382355.1 Bacteroidales bacterium | reverse complement strand
CGGTTAACGCAATTGTAATGCTTTACAGTAGCAAGTAAGGGCGTACTCTGAATACCTTTTACTATATTTTCTGCAACACGACTGGCCAGAAAAGGATCTTCACCTGCAGTTTCCGGGCTACGTCCGTTTCTGGGGTCTCTGCAAAGATCAATACATGGCCCAAGTTGAACTCCAGCGCCATAACCTCTGAATTCCTGGCCCATTGCACGGCCGATTTTATACCATAAGTCTTTGTCCCAGGTTGCTGTCATCGAAATTCCGACAGGAAATGCGGTAGCGTTACCAAATCTATACCCATGAGGTCCATCGGCCATCACAAAACCTGGTATGTTCAGCGTTGTGTTTGCCGGCGTTGTCATAAACCCGTTGTTGATTAACTGGTCTATTTTTTGCTGCGTCGTCATTAATGCTAAAATGCTATCAACTTTTTGATCGAGCGTTTGCGAAAACCCCAATAAAGGAAATAGAAACAATAAGGATACTAATAGTTTATTCATAATTTTCATGGCAGTATTATAGCATTTCATGATTTAACTGATTTTCGCTTCTCAGTATGACAAAGTTATTGAGTAAACAAGTCTACTTCAATTTGTGGTTATCCCTTTTCACTTGTCCCCTTTTCCTCTGTCCTTTAAATGAAACAGATAAACTTTACAAGCATCCTTCAATGGTAAACCGATCCCAGTCAAGCCCTACTGCAAATTGCTGGCGCTGATCTACAAGTGCTTGCCTGGAAAGTGTAAACGTTACGATTTGTTCCGTATCCTGCGGGCATTGTACAAGGTAATTCCCCTTAAAATCGATTATGGCTGATTCGCCCTTATGCGCCACGCCATTGCCATCCAGGCCTACGCGGTTAACGCCTGCCAGGTAAGTTTGGTTCTCTATGGCTCGTGCAACCAACAGCGAGCGGAAAGCAAGGCTGCGGCTCGAGGGCCAGTTAGCCACATAAATAAGGCAATCGTAGTCATAGTTCCCATCTTCCAGTTTGTTTTTACTCCAGACAGGGAAACGCAGATCATAGCAAACCAGTGGCCTGATTTTCCATCCGCCAAGTTCAACAATCAACTGACGTTTGCCCATGGTAAAACGCTCATCCTCATTTCCCATGCGGAAAAGGTGGCGTTTGTCGTAGGTTTCGTAACTGCCATCAGGCCTCATCCAGATAAGGCGATTGTAGTACTTCCCGTTTTCGGTAATGGCAAGGCTACCGGTGATCGTACAGCCCGTTGTTTTCGCCTGTGAATACAACCATTGCATAGCCGATCCATCCATTGGTTCAGCTACTTCGGAAGGTTCAACAACAAAGCCGGTACTGAACATTTCGGGCAGCACAATAAGATCGGACTTTTGGGGCAAACCAGAGATCCATTCTCCAAATTTCCGGAGGTTTTGTTCTATGTCCTTCCAGGCCAATGAAGCCTGCATAAGGGTTATTGTCAGATCCTGCATAAGATTTGGGCTGCTTTTTCTAATGTTTCTTCTGTTTTGGCAAAGCAGAAACGCAATACTTTATTGTCCTGCCCATCGTGATAGAAAGGAGAAACCGGCACCGAAGCTACCCCAAACTCCCGGGTAACGCGGATAGCGAAGTCGCGTTCGTTCTCGTCGGAAATCTTTTTGTAGTCAAGCAACTGAAAATAAGTGCCCCGGCAAGGAATGATGTTGAAACGTGATGCGGAAATCAGGCCGGCAAAATAGTCGCGTTTTTGCTGATAGAATGCAGGTAATCCTTCGTAGTTGTAACTGTCGGCCAGAAAATCAGCAATGGCGTGTTGCACGGGCGTGTTGCTTGCAAATACCACAAACTGGTGAGTTTTGCGGAATTCGGCCATCAGTATGGCAGGTGCCAGTACAAATCCCGTTTTCCAGCCTGTGGCATGAAAGGTTTTACCAAACGATCCGATCACGAAACTACGGGAAGCCAACTCAGGATAATAACAAACGCTTTCGTGACGCAGACCGTCGAATATCAGGTGCTCGTAAACTTCGTCGCTGAGCACAATAATATTCGATTGGCTTGTAATCCGGGTGAGTTCAAGCATGTCAGCTGCCGAAAGCACAGAGCCTGTAGGATTATGTGGTGTGTTGATGATGATCATACGGGTGTGCGAATTCACCAGCGACTTTACTTCGGCCCAGTTAACTTCGTAGCCGGGGCTTTTCAGCGAGGAATAACGAACTGTGCCACCATTGAGTTCCACTGCCGGAGCGTAACAATCATATGCCGGTTCGAGTACGATCACTTCATCACCCGGGCGGATAATCGCCGATATAGCCGTAAATATAGCCTGTGTAGCACCTGCCGTAATATTAATCTCCGAGTCAGGATTATAGACTATACCAAAGGTAGCATGTACCTTTTCAGCAATAGCTTCACGCAGTTTAAGAACTCCAGGCATCGGTGCATATTGGTTAAATCCCTTGCGCATATAATGATCAACCAGGCCTATCAACTTTTCGGAAATGGAAAAATCAGGAAATCCCTGCGAAAGGTTAATTGCACCGGTTTCGTTCGCCAGTCCTGACATCACAGCAAAGATAGAGGTGCCTGTATGTGGTAATTTAGAGTTGATTGCTCCGCTAATATTTTTCATATTCGTATCTAATGAGATTGGTCAAACTTACATAAAAAGTAAATATGGGACGGGACTGGGAAAAGTTAAAAATTAAAAACTAAAAGTTGGGACGAAGGGTAGGGGGCGGGGGACGAATTAAAAAAGGAAAAAGTGAAAAAATAGTTACATGTTAAAAGCTAACGGCCAAATCTAATAGCCAAAAATCATTGCATCAACGCTCCTTATGAACAGATAGCATGTATTGGGCCAGGAGTATAAAAATTAGCGTAAATGCTGAACTTACAATAACGCGTAGGAATGTCTGGCCAATTTCGCGAAAGCTGAAAACATCAATAATGTTAAGTGCGAAGTGATGTATCAATATCAACAACATTGCATAAGGGAAAAACCATTGAAAGCCCATATCGCGCATGGAAGGCTCACCGCTTTGCTCATAATCGGGCCGGTTGCCGACAAGGTTGATAACGGCAGGCCGCATAAATGCCAGAAGTACCGTGGCTGCAGCATTAAGCCCGGGCGTATTGGAGAACATATCAATAATGAGGCCCGTTACAAATCCGAACAGCAACAAAAGCCATCCCGGGGTTTCGAAAGGCAGCAACATGATAACCAGAATGTATATGTAAGGGTTCAGATAGCCAAAGAAATTAATCTTGTTCAGCAGGAAAACCTGCAGAGAAACAAGCACTACAAAACGCACGAAATTCCTCAGGATCATCCTATTCATCCTTCACCGTATTTTCGAGATTCATCACTTCCTTTTTAGAAAGATCTTTTACTACATATACATAATCAAGACTATTGAAATCTACTCCGAAAATAAACGGAATTACGTAGAAATGATCACCTTGCTCCACCCTGAAATCCTTTATCGTTCCTACAAAAATCCCAGCAGGAAAGATATAGGAAAAGCCGCTGGTAACGATAGTGTCGCCTTTGGCAATTTTCACGTGTGCCGGTATGTCACTGAGTGTGCCGACGGAAAAATCTTTTCCTTCCCAGATGATAGTACCCATCTGGTTATTCTTCTTTATCCGTCCGCTAATCTTGGTACGCTTATTCAGCACGGACATAACCCAACTGAAGTTATCAGAAACGCTAACTACAGTGCCCACAATACCGTTCGAAGTAATCACTGCCATATCCTTTTGAATACCTTGTTTACGGCCTTTATTCAACATGATGTAGTTGTTGCGTTTATTTACGGAATTATTGATCACTTTTGCGGCAATGTAAGTGTACCGAAGCTTATTGATGGTATCGTTTACAAAGAAGGAATTGGTATCCGCTTTCAGGAAAGATAAACTTGTGGCCTTTCGCAGGCGTGCATTTTCTTCAGATAGGATATAATTTGTTTGGCGCAACGACAAATAATCCGTTACATTGTCGAATGCTCCATACACCTTACCGGTAATGAGATTGCTGGTGTTCAGTATAGATGCCTGCTGGTAGTAGGTAGAGTTTGCAATCAGCACAAACGCGAATGCTTCAAGCAACAGGAACAGCAGGAAAAAGTGATACCTGATTACAAAAGCGATAAGGTTGCGCATGCGTATATGTTTGCCTGCTTACTTGATAAGGAATGTGAATTTATCGAAATTCTTTAGCGCAATACCGGTTCCCCTGGCTACAGCCCTCAATGGGTCTTCGGCAACATGCACCGGAAGTTTGGTCTTCAGGTGAAGGCGTTTGTCCAATCCGCGCAACATAGAACCACCGCCGGCAAGATATATGCCAGTGCGGAAGATATCGGCAGATAATTCGGGTGGTGTATTCTCTAGTGCGTTGAGTACTGCGGCTTCTATCTTCGAGATTGATTTGTCAAGACAATGGGCAATTTCCGAATAATTTACATAGATCTCTTTAGGAATACCTGTGAGCATATCGCGGCCATGCACCGCATAATCTGGTGGAGGATTATCAATCTCGGTCATGGCAGCACCAACTTCGATCTTAATGATTTCCGATGTACGCTCACCAATATTGATGTTGTGCTGCTTGCGCATGTATTCTTCAATGTCGGAATTAAAATCGTCGCCGGCAATGCGTATCGATTTGTTGTTTACAATGCCTCCAAGGGCAATTACGGCAATTTCGCTTGTGCCGCCGCCGATATCAATAATCATATTTCCGGTAGGTTCGAGCACGTCAATCCCTATTCCGATAGCAGCAGCCATAGGCTCATGGATGAGCCGTACTTCTTTGGCGCCGGCCTGTTCGGCCGAATCCTTCACAGCGCGTTCTTCCACTTCGGTAATACCTGATGGAATACAGATAACCATTTTAAGTGCAGGCGGGAAGAGACTTCTGCCTGTTCCTATCATCTTGATGAATTCACGGATCATGTATTCTGCCGACTGAAAATCGGCGATTACACCGTCGCGCAACGGACGGATAGTTTTGATATTTTCATGCGTTTTACCGTGCATCATCATGGCTTTCTTACCAACAGCGATTACCTTGCCGGTATTACGCTCTATAGCAATGATTGAAGGTTCGTCCACCACAACTTTATCGTTGTATATAATGATGGTATTGGCCGTGCCAAGATCCATCGCAATTTCTTTTGTAAGGAAGGAGAATAGTCCCATTCAGATATTTTCAGTTTATAGTGTTGGTAAAATTAATGCTTAAAATGTCTTATTCCTGTTAAAACCATACTTATTCCATTTTTATTGCAGTAGCTGATAGATTCTTCGTCCCTCACTGACCCTCCCGGCTGAATTACTGCCTGTATTCCGGCACTGTGGGCTATTTCCACAGAATCGCCAAAAGGGAAAAATGCATCGGAAGCCATCACGGCACCATGCAGGTCGAAACCAAATTCTCCGGCTTTTACAATAGCTTGTTTCAGTGCATCTACCCGTGATGTTTGCCCAAGTCCGCTACCGATCAATTGTTTGTTCTTTGCCAGCACGATTGCGTTTGATTTTGTATGCTTTACAACTTTATTCGCAAAAAGCAAATCATCTATCTCGCTCTCTCCCGGCATTTTAACGGTGACATACTTAAGGTCCGAAGCGTTTTCTGTGCGATAGTCTTTATCCTGTTCAATTACACCGTTAAGTAACGATTTAAACTGTTTAGCCTGAAAATCAAAGGATTTCTGGCGCAAAATTATTCTATTTTTCTTTGCCTGAAGCAGTTCAATGACTTTTTTTTCGTATCCCGGTGCCAGGATGATTTCGAAGAAAAGCTTATTGATCTCTAAGGCCGTGTCTTCATCTACCACAGTGTTGGTAATCAGCACACCACCAAACGCCGACACAGGATCGCCGGCAAGGGCGTCCTTCCATGCTTCCAGCAGTGTCGGGCGACTAGCCAATCCACATGCATTGGTATGTTTAAGAATGGCGAAAGTAGGTTCATCGAATTCATTTATGAGCGCTATTCCGGCATCAAGATCCACCAGGTTGTTAAAGGATATAACTTTGCCATGCAATTGTTCGAAGACCTGCGAAACATCACCATAAAAGATACCTTCCTGGTGTGGGTTCTCGCCATAGCGTAATATTTCGCCCGAAGGCAGACTTTGCTTGAAGGCTTTAATCTCACTGTCTCCATTAAAATAGTTGAAGATAACCGTATCGTAATGCGAGGAAACATTAAATGCCATGGCAGCTAAAAAGCGCCGGTCGGCCAGCGAAGTGGCACCCGATTTTTCTTCGAGTAACTGGTTAAGGTAATCGTACTGTTTGGATGATGCGATGATAACTACATCGGCAAAATTCTTGGCGGCAGCCCTGATGAGCGAGATTCCACCAATATCAATTTTTTCGATAATTGCTTCGTCGCTGGCACCTGAAACTACGGTGGATTCGAATGGGTAAAGGTCTACAATCACCAGGTCGATGGGCGGAATATTGTATTCGGTAAGTTGATTTATATCCTGTGCATTGTCGCGGCGATAGAGAATACCACCAAAGATGGAAGGATGCAGCGTTTTAACCCTTCCTCCGAAAACAGAAGGATAAGAAGTAAGCGATTCTACCGTGATGGCAGGAATACCTATTGATTGAATAAATTCGTAGGTACCTCCTGTAGAATATATTGTAATGCCCAGTCTATGCAGTTTTTGGACGATGCTATCAAGCCTTTCCTTATAATAAACGGATATGAGCGCCGAGCGGATTTGTTTTAAAGATGTCATGCGTTATTAATTTGATTTTTATTGGTCGCATAGCTTGTCCCACCTTAGGCGGGAGAGTATCAATAATAACATTTACGATTAATGTGAAAACTTTATCATGGCTGGTTCATGGATTTGGGGACGAAAGTCATCAATTTGCAAGTTTATTAAAAATTGCGGTACCAACCCAAAGGTTGAGTACGTTTTTAGGAAGATTTAACTAACTTTACGCTGCCATTTGGAGGCTCGCAAAGCGGCTTATATACTGGCAACAATGAATAGGCTGTTAACAAATAGAACTATAACCAATATGCTTTTATTTCTACGACTTTTCCGCGAGAGTTACCTGTTTGCGCTGAGGGCTATTATAAGCAACAAAGTGCGTACTTCTCTTTCCTTGCTTGGTATAACCATCGGGATATTCTCTGTTATCTCTGTATTTACGGTATTCGATTCTATCCAGAATTCTATCCATAAGAGCATTGAATCCCTTGGCAGCAATGTCCTTTTTGTGCAGAAATGGCCATGGGCCTTTGGAGGTGATTATCCCTGGTGGAAGTACATGAGCAGGCCCGAAACGCGCCTTAATGAGTTGGAGTTGATACAGAAAAAGAGTGCGGCTTCCGAAAGTAGTACATATTACGTAGGAACAAACAGAAACGTAAAATTCGAGGGCAAAACACTCGAAGATGCTACTATCGTCGCTGTATCATACGACTACGACAAGGTAATGCCTTTCGAATTGTCCGTGGGCCGTTACTTCACACAAACCGAATCGCAGGGCGGGCGGGGTGTGGCAGTGGTAGGTAGTGATATTGCCACCAAACTGATAGGTGAAAACGTCGATCCGCTGGGAAAACGAATTTCTGTTTTCGGAATAAAGGTTGAAGTAATCGGGGTATTCAAAAAAGAGGGCAATACCATCGGGGATTCAAACGATAACTGGGTAATGGTACCCGTAAATTTCGGGCGTAATTACATTGATCTGAATGCCGACAATATCGGTTCGGCTATTATCGTGAGGGCCAGAAAGGGAGTAAATAATGACGAACTCCGCGATGAACTCACCGGAATTATGCGCTCGGCGCGCAAAATCAAGCCTTCGGCCGAAGATAATTTTGCCATAAACGAAACCAGCATTATCACAAAAGGATTCGACAGCCTTTTCAGAGTTATTGCAGTTGTTGGCTGGATTATCGGTGGCTTTTCGCTGCTGGTTGGTGGTTTTGGCATTGCCAATATTATGTTTGTCTCGGTAAAAGAACGTACTGGTATCATCGGTATTCAAAAATCGCTAGGTGCCAAAAACGCGTTTATCCTTTTCCAGTTTCTGTTCGAAGCCGTATTTCTCTCATTGCTTGGTGGCATAATGGGGCTACTTATCGTTTATATCGGAACGCTTATCGTATATTATGGTTTCGATATGACACTGACACTTACAGCAGGTAATATTATGCTTGGCATAATAGTATCGGCTATTATCGGCCTTGTCTCCGGCATTATTCCGGCATTGTCAGCTTCGCGGCTTAACCCTGTAGATGCAATGAGGGCAGGGAACTGAAAAGACTTCAAAATTCAGCCATGCAAAATGATAAGATTGTAAGAAGCTGGAACGATCTC
>DASVHX010000021.1:0-6697 GCA_036382355.1 Bacteroidales bacterium | reverse complement strand
TTGTCCCGGGTTCACAACTACAACCCTAACACCTGTTCCGCGTAACTCCTTGCTGAGGCTCCTGGAAAATGAATAGATAAAAGCTTTAGAAGCAGGATAAATAGTTTTATAAGGTATAGGCCCAAATGCCGCCATACTGGCGATATTCAAAACAAGTGCTTTTTTGTGAAGCATCAATTCGGGCAACATTAGGCGGGTGAGCATGGTTGTTGCTCTAATGTTGAGGTGAATAATTTTATCAAGGTATTCGCAGGTAGCGTCGGTAAACCGCGAAGTCCCGCCGATCCCGGCATTGTTCACTAATTGGTTTACCGAGAAATTCCCGGTTACATATTTTACAAGATCATCCAGGGCGGTTTCGTTTGTCAGGTCACATTCGAGGCTGATGGCCCTGATCCCATACAAATAGGTTAATTCCTCGCACAATTGATGGAGGTTACGGCCAGGCAACGCAACGAGGATAAGGTTTTGGTTTCTTCGGGCAATTTCAATGGCAAATTCCTTTCCCAGCCCTGTGCTCGCACCAGTTATTAAAGTAAAGACCGGTTGGTTTTCAATGGGTTTCATAAGGCATTTGGGTTTATAGATATTTTGTGACGGATCAATGAAATTGAAAAATAATATGCAGCAATCGCCAAAGGGAATCCAAGAGTGATACCACCTGCGATCAAACTCAAAAATACTTGTGGATTCGTGAAAACTATTTCATAAAAGGTTCTTATCGTAATTGGCCAGGAAAAATTGAACGCCGCATCCGATCCAATTACTGCTTTGCCAATGATAAAGGAGAACCCATAGAAGATAGGTGCTGTAAGGATATTGATATGCAAGACTCCGATAACGGCTGCTGTCCTGTTCAATTTAAATATAAGTGTCAATGCTATTGCAATAATGATCTTTATGCCAATAAATGGGGTGGCAGCAAGAAATACACCCAAAGCATAACTCATCGATATTTTATAGGGTTCAGCCTTTATTAAAGTAAGTTTGTTTTTAATACCGGTAAGTTTGTTTGTCAATATTTTTCTAATTGTTTTCATGATTTTGTGGTTTTATTTAGAAATACTTATTACAATATCCCTCAAAGCATTCATTGTATTCAGTAGGTTTTTCTGGATTAAAGGGTCAACTATCCAGGCAGGGAATTTTTGCGTTTGCTTCGAACAGACGTAATATTCCACGCATGTTCGTCCAGGTGTAAATTGGGTTATGATCCATGTCCCGTCCAAATGCGAAATACGCTCGATGCCATTGTATGATTCGAGAATGCCGGGAACGCTGACTAACGTAATGACCGTTCTGGATAAATCATCGTTAGCGTGGACTTCATATTTTAAAATGCAATCCTGATTGTTGAGCGGCCACGGAATAGCGAATTGAACATAAGAATACCATTGATTTGAATTGATGGTCTTAACCCGATAACAGGTCTTGGTCGCTTTCATCCACTTCGTGTACGACTTATCATCCCGTAGGACCGAAACGACATTCTCAGCAGGACAATCAAGCATAAATTTAGCTTTGAGCTGGCGTGCCGAAGTAGTATCGTTTACTTTGATCCATCGCATATATATTGAGATATTGTCATCGCTCCTGACAAGCGTAAATTTGTTGTTCACTTTATCGGACGAAGAAAATGCTGATAAATTGTTGTCGGGCGATTCCATGCCTAAGCCGCTGTTAAACGTAAAGTGCAAAAGGATTAGCAGATATGTTATTTTTGTTTTCATGACGATTAAATTTTATGAACCAAAATTAATCCCGCCGTTAGGGGAACTGAAACGGTTATTTGCGGAAGCAAAATCTGCTTTGGCAAGAAATCATTTTTCTGGCCTTTAATGGATGAAAAAACTTTATATTCTCGTGAAAATGCAGGATATATCCATCTGAGCAGTTGCCTTATTTCAGATTCTGCAAAATTGAATCAATGCTTTTGCATATAATGCAAGAAAATAGAAAGTACTTTTTTTGATGAAAGCATTGATCCTTAAAAATTATTAGAACTATATTATCCGAATCTCCAAAATTTTAAAAGTCAAAATTTGAGATGAGACGTGGATTGCATTATTGACAAAGAAAAACAGCAAGCGTTGCAAAATCCTTTAATAATCCTGATTTTATAAAAAGTTACCTTTCCGCAATTTTGATAATACCATTTGAAGTTCTTTCTCCAGAATTAAATTAAATTTGCGCTACAACAAATTATGATTATGAACATCATCATTATCAACGGACCAAACCTGAACCTATTGGGTAAGCGCGAACCTGCAATGTATGGGAATCTTTCTTTTGAGGACTATTTATCTCAATTAAGGCTAAGTTTCCCGCATGTAAGCATTGATTATTTCCAGAGTAATGTGGAAGGTGAGTTGATCAATAAACTACATGCAACAGGTTTTTCCTACGATGGTATTATTCTGAATGCAGGAGGATATACACATACCTCAGTCGCCATTGGCGATGCCGTTAAAGCCATTGAAACGCCTGTGGTGGAAGTCCATATAAGCAATGTTATGATAAGGGAGCAGTTCCGTCATATATCTTATATTTCGGCCGCGGCAAAAGGTGTAATTTCAGGATTTGGGCTCGATAGTTACCGATTGGCCCTGCTCAGTTTTCTTGAGGAAGGAAAGAAGTAAGGTTCTTTGGGAAGTTTGTAAGTTTGAAGGTTTGAAGAGTTTGAATGTTCGAATGTTTGAAGGGTTGAATCCGCTCCGAAAACCAGAGAAAAGAAGAACTGCCACTAAGACTCTAAGTCACCAGGTTACACAAAGGATTGAAATATTATAGTCTGTTCTTAGTGAAACTTTGAGTTTTTGTGGCAAATAACCTTTACAGAGCAGACTCAAAGTTTGAAGAGTTAATACTTTTAAAACTTCATTTCGTTAACTTGTGGTAATGAATTACGGTGTCAGATTTTTACCAGTCGCAGGCCTACGATTCCTGTAATAATCATCAGGATGAAAAGGATCTTTAGTAAGTCGCGAGATTCATCGAACAGCAGTATACCCAGGATAACAGTCCCAACGGCGCCGATTCCTGTCCATATCGGATAAGCAACACCCAACGGTAGTACTTTAAGTGCCGCTGAAAGCAGCAATATGCTGGCTGCCATCGCCACAACCACAATTACAGCTGGCCATAAACGTGTAAATCCTTCCGAATATTTAAGCGCGACTGCGCAAACTATTTCGAAAAGTCCTGCAACAAAGAGATATACCCAGGCCATGTATTTATAAGTTAAAATGATCTTTTGGTAAATCGTTAAAGTGATGTCGCTTCCGGATAAAATATTCAAACACCAGGTTCCCCCGGTATATCTGAGAAACTTTACTATGATGGATAGCCTTGCGTTTCTTCCTGTGCCGCAGATAGGTGCGGTAAAAATATATATGAGCCTTGAATACTGCATAAAAATCCTGCACACCTCCATCTATCAGAAATTTAAATGCGGCAACGGCATCGAGGAATAGGCGGGTAAAAAAGACCGGTAATAGTTCTTCGGTAGGAAGATTTTTGTACAACAACACGATGTTGTTGCGCATATTCAGGTAAGTTTTAAGTGATGATATCTTGGGCAGCGTGCCACCTCCAACATGAAACACAGTTGATTGCGGGCAATACATTATGTGGTATCCTTCATTCTTCAATCTCCAGCAGAAATCAATCTCTTCCATGTGGGCGAAAAAATCCTTATCGAGTCCGCCATATTTCTTATAGAGATCGGCACGCACAAACATACATGCACCTGTAGCCCAAAAAATTTCAGTAGTATCGTCGAATTGTCCATGATCTTTTTCCAAGGTCTGAAACAAGCGCCCTCTGCAGAAAGGGTAACCATATTTATCAATAAAACCACCTGCTGCTCCTGCATATTCGAACATTTCCCTGTCGTAGTAAGCTCTTATCTTTGGCTGGCATGCGGCTATCGTAGGATCATTTTCCATAAGTTCAACAACCGGGCCTATCCAGTTTTCGGTAACTTCTATATCAGAATTTAGAAGAACAAAATAATCTGCACTCACCAGTGCCAGCGCATCATTATAGCCCTTGGCAAAGCCACCGTTTGTTAGGTTTTGTATAATCCGTATTTCCGGATGATTTTGCTGCATAAACTCGATGGAGCTATCGGTAGATGCATTATCGGCAATGATCACTTCGGCGATTCCGGCGCTATGCAGGATTACGGTTGGCAGGAACTTTCGCAGAAATTCCCTGCCATTCCAGTTTAATATAACAACAGCTACTTTTGGCAACGGACTGACGATTAAAGATAATTGAGTATTAAAAGCGGATAAAATTAGGAATATTTTGCAAATACAAAGGGATCAATTTGTGATAGAGTCGATGTCAGCACGTTTATGTTTCCATCGCCTATGCGACCATAACCAGTTTTCCGGGTGCAGATGTATGGCATTTTCGAGCAGGCGGACATGTTTTTCAGTTATCTCGAATTCGGCTGTTTCTTTTGGCTTGTCGGTGATAAGGCTAAGCGTGACTTCATATCGCATCCTGCCTGTACGCTGTATGTCCATATAAATGATTGGCATATCGAGTGCAATAGCTATTTTCTCCGCGCCAAGGAACACGGCCGTTTCCTGGTTAAGAAAAGTTGTCCAATAGTTTATTTCTCCCTTGGTGGGCGTTTGATCACCTGCCATCAGGTAAGCCGATACATTTTTCCGGTTTTCTACCATCATTCGGAAGAATCGTTTAAAATGGATAATGCTGTCAGGATTGAATTTCGTGCGGAGTCGCATCAGGTATTTTTCAAAAAACGGATCGGAGAGCGGTTTAGCCATTCCGTAACAGCGATGTTTTGTATTGAAGGAAACAGCCGGAGATGCCCATTCCCAATTGCCGCAATGTCCCATTATCAATAATGCACTATTTTGTTTATTATACAATTCATCCAGCAATGCGGAATTGATCACTTTTACACGTTTCATCAGTTGCTCTTTGGAGAGGAGCCTCAGCTTTATCACTTCAATGATGATATCACCAAGATTGCAATAATATTTCCGGGCAATCTGAATAATTTCCTGCTCTGTTTTTTCGGGGAAAGCATTGTGAAGATTTTCGAAAACAACCTTCTTTCTGTACTTTACTACATAATAAAGAATGAATGACAGAAAATCCGATTTGAGGTACAATAACCAGAAAGGCAGTAGTGCGATGAGCCAGGCGATTACTACAAATAAATAATGAAAGATAAACATGGATAGCAGGTTATAACTTTACACAAATACAAAGTTCCACATTATCGTAGGGAATTCTAATATTACCCGGCAAAAGTAAGCAAAACTGTGGTATTGTCAATGATTTGGACAATAAGGCTGCCAGGACAGGAACAAGTATTTTTTGGGGATTCGGAAATTATTGTACTTTTGCAGCGGAGAGTTGGCAGAGTGGTCGATTGCGGCGGTCTTGAAAACCGTTGAGGTGCAAGCCTCCGGGGGTTCGAATCCCTCACTCTCCGCACTTACCTGATGTACCAAACTGCAAGGCGAAGCAAGACGTTCTTTACAAAGATTAACAGGAGAGATGCCAGAGTGGTCGATCGGGGCGGTCTCGAAAACCGTTGACCCCTCGCGGGGTCCCAGGGTTCGAATCCCTGTCTCTCCGCTTCCATGATTCAAGAGCCTGTATATCATTTGATAGCAGGCTTTTTTTTTTCGATTAATTACTATTGAGTTGTTTTGCTTACATAAATTGCTTCATATCTCACAATCAGCTCATTACATAAAAAAGCCCATCCGAACCGGACAGGCTTTTCATGAGGGAAATAACATCTATTTGAGACCGCGGCGCTCCAGTAAAGGCTGCACACTTGGCTCTTTTCCTTTGGTGAACTGGCGGTATAGTTTCATTGCATCATCGGTGTCACCTCGTTCCAATATATTCTTACGGAAACTATCGGCAGTTGCTTTGTCGAAAATTCCATTCTTTTTAAAGTAGCTGAAAGCATCGGCATCGAGTACTTCGGCCCAAATATAGTCATAGTAGCCGGCTGCGTATTCGTCGTCAGCAAAAATGTGCTGGAAATAGGTGCTGTGATAACGGGGCGGAATTGCATTTATGAGGCCGATCTTGTCCATTTCGTTTTTTTCGAATTCCTGGGCTTTAATATTAACCGGAAATGAAAGCGTATGATAATCCATATCGAGCAATGCGGCTGAAAGGTATTCCGTGGTGGCGAACCCCTGGTTAAATTTATCGGCAGCCTGCATTTTTTTGATCATTGCATCCGGAATTACTTCGCCGGTTTTGTAATGCTTTGCATACACTTTCAGCACCTCGGGCTCTCCGGCAAAGTTTTCCATAAATTGCGATGGCATCTCCACGAAATCGCGTGAAACAGCTGCTCCGGAAAGACTTCCATAAGTGCATCTTGTGAGTAAGCCATGCAGTCCGTGTCCAAATTCGTGGAAGAATGTTGTTACCTCATCCCAATTAAGCAAAGCGGGTTCTCCTGGTGCCGGCACCGGGCAATTCAAACAAACGGATACAATCGGGCGAATGTCTTTTCCATTCTCCATGCGCTGATCGCGATAATTGGTCATCCAAGCACCAGAACGCTTTTCGGGGCGAGCAAAGTAATCGAGATAAATCAGGCCCATCAAATTGCCAGCTGCGTCGGTAACTTCAAAAGCATCAACGTCCTTTTGGTAAACAGGTACTTCTGCGCGTTTCTTAA
>DASVHX010000020.1:0-4688 GCA_036382355.1 Bacteroidales bacterium | reverse complement strand
TTATCGGATTGTTTTATGGCTTATCAGAGCGTGGAGATGTATTCAGCCTGGAAACCCGTATATTTCTTACTGTTGGTTTTTGTGGTGGATTTACCACCTTTTCAACCTTTTCGAACGAAAATTTAGCCATGTTACGTGATGGCAATATATTACTCGTCGCATTATATACCAGCGGAAGTGTTTTCCTGGGTATAATGGCGACATACCTTGGTAATTTAATTATTAAAACGCTGTAGAACATGGAAATGCAAGGCGAAGCAAAGTTGTTGCGGATCTTTGTCAGTTCAACTGACAAATTCAAGTATATGCCACTGTACGAAGTGGTGGTTCTTGCAGCTAAACGTTACGGACTTGCCGGGGCAACCGTACTTAAAGGATTCATGGGCTATGGTTCCAGCAGCATCATTCATACGCAAAAGTTCTGGGAACTAACTGAAAAAATACCCATCGTAATTGAGATTGTAGATACAGCAGACAAGATTGACAGTTTTATAAAAATCATTCTGCCGTTTTTTGAACATCTTCCGAAGGGTGGCCTCATTACAGTTGAGAAAGCGACAATAGTATTGCATAAGGCGGGTAAAAAAAAATAGGAGTTTTTTAACCAAATAAATACACAATCAAATGGAAATCCAATAAGTAAAAGCAATTGAAATTCTCGATTCAAGGGGAAATCCCACAGTAGAAGTTGACCTGGAACTGGAAGACGGCACTATTTCGCGTGCAATGGTTCCCAGCGGCGCATCCACAGGCGAGCGCGAGGCTTGCGAGCTGCGCGACGGCGACAAAAAACGTTATGGCGGCAAGGGCGTATTAAAAGCTGTAGAGAATGTGAATAAAATTATTGCCAGCGAAATTGAAGGCAAATGTTTCGTCAGCCAGCGCGAACTCGATTATTTCATGATCGCACTCGACGGAACCCCAAACAAATCGAAACTTGGCGCAAATGCCATTCTTGGAGTATCAATGGCTTATGCACGTGCCGAAGCGATGAGTGCCGGAATACCGCTATACCAATATCTTGGTGGCAGCAATGCACACCTGCTTCCTGTACCCTGTATGAATGTGATAAATGGAGGGAAACATGCCGACAACAACGTGGATTTCCAGGAATTCATGATTGCACCGCATGGCGCACCTTCGTTCACCGAAGCTATCCGAATGGGCGCTGAAGTATTTCACACGTTGAAAGGGGTGTTGAATAAAAAAGGTTATAGCACAGGTGTAGGCGATGAAGGTGGTTTTGCCCCTAACCTTAAATCGAACGACGAAGCTGTAGAAGTAATTCTCGAAGCCATTACCAAAGCAGGATATAAACCAGGCGAAGAGATAAGTATCTGTCTCGATCCCGCTGCCAGCGAACTATGGGAAGATGGCAAATATAAGATGTTCAAGAGTACAGGTAAATTCGTATCGAGCGACGATATGGTTAAGCTTTGGGAAAGTTGGGCAAAACAATATCCAATAGTTCTGCTCGAAGATGGTTTGGCCGAAAATGACTGGAATGGATGGAAAAACCTAACGCAGGCTCTTGGCCACAAAATCGAAATTGTCGGCGACGATTTGTTCTGCACCAATAAAGCCATACTGGCCGAAGGCATTGCTAAAGGCGTTGCCAACTCTATCCTCATCAAGCTCAACCAGATTGGTACAGTTACCGAAACACTCGAAACCATAGAACTTGCTTACCGCAACAGCTATAATTGCTTTGTTTCGCATAGGAGCGGCGAAACAACCGATAGTTTTATTGCCGACCTTACCGTGGCAGTAAATGCAGGGCACCTTAAAACCGGCAGCGGTTGCCGTGGCGAACGCGTTGAAAAGTTCAACCAACTGATGCGCATAGAGCACGACTTAGGAACAAGTTCGAAATTTGCAGGAAAGCAGGCATTTAAGAACGCATAGTTTGATTTGATATTCTATCATTTGCAAACAACATAAAGGCCAGGGCTATTAGCTGTTAGCTATTAGCCGTTGGCTTTTGCCATTTGTTCAACTTCAGCCAAATGCTCAAAGGTCAATAGCTAATAGTATATAAATTTTTTATACATTTCTCACCAAAAGCCAAAGCTAACAGCCTAAGCTAATAGCTAAAAGCCAATTCTTGTCAAATCTCAATGGAATTATATGCTTTGCATGGCTTCAGATTTTACTCACTTCAGCTCTGAAAAACCCTGATTCCCTGAAAGCTATGCTTAAGTCGGATTTATATTTAAATATATCTTAATTCCGTTTAATTCATATTTGATGTACCTTTATATTCATGAAACACAATCCTGTTTGATTGGAAATCTTTAAATTAATCATCTAATCCCATTTTTATGAAAGCAAATCTACTTTGCTGCTTAATGATTGCATTAATCATTGGCGGTTGCACCCAAAAGAAAAGCACAATAATTAAAGACTCAAAGCAACTTGAAGGCGCCTGGAAGCTTATTTATGCAAAATCAATCGGAAGCGATTCTACAGCATCCAAATTTAAACTAAACTACTTTGGAAGCCAAATGAAAATGTGGTCTAAAGATCACTTTACTTTTGTAGGTCTGTTTAAACAAAAGACTACAATTCTTGATAATTTTGGCGGGGGAACCTATAAACTAAACGGTAACCAGTATGTAGAATCATATTTATACAATGCCGCCGAGGATAATGTGGAAATGGATGTAAAGATGACCCTCGAAATAAAGAATGACACCCTGGTTCAGATATATCCTGTGGATGAAAATGGCAAATTTGATCCAACGGCTTATAATATTGAAAAATATGTAAGGTTTTAATCACGAATTATCTTTGATTAGAACCTCACTTTCATCGACCTGCATAGCCACATTGGAAAACCGGAATGAAAATGATAGTGTCATAAAAGTGCTGTGCGTTATCTAATCCTGAAAATATATTAAATCAATTGTGGAACAAGTGATGAAAATCAAAACAAATGCCTGACCAAAAGATCAGGCATTTGCATTTCATATTTTAATCGGTATCAATTTTCATTTCTTCCTGCTCGCTTTAACCTGGCCGCCAGGCATTGTTAACAGCATTTCTGTTACTTCATCCTTTTCGTTGATGGTAAATTCTACTGAAAGTCCGTCCATGTATTTAACTGTAAATTTATCTTTTGAAAGCGGGGTCAATTCCATGGCAGGCCCACCTGTGGAAATCAGGTTCAATGTTTTGCCATCCTTTAGCAGGACGACTTTGATAGTTCCATCTTTAGTTTCATAATCACCAGGATATTTCTGCATTGTTTCCTCAGTAACTTCAAAGGCTGCCTGAGCCTCAGTTTTGACGGAGAGTTTCGATTTTACATAATCTGCCTGTTCAGTCATACCCGAAGATTGCTTAGCCATAGCTATACCATTCAAAATCATACCATCTATGTAAGGTATAACCTGCTGGCGATACTGTTTTGGAATCGTATCACGGAAGCTCGCGATCATATCTATTCCCTTCTTGAAATTAGCAGTGTTTTTCACTCTTTTCAGAAAGTTGGCAAAAGGCGGCAATAGCGTAAACTTTTCACGCCTGAGCGGCGATTTGTCAAATCGTCCGGCCAGGGTATCAAAATCATTTTCGCTGGCATACATAAATAATAAATTGTCGATTGCATCGGAAAGCGCTCCTTTGACATGCTGAGCCGCTAATATCTTTGCCTTATCGAGGGCTGCCACACTATCAATGGCACCCAAAGCCAGCAATGCATTGCCCGCGATGGCATAGGAAGAATCATTGATCGATTTCAGAAATAATGGCTTATAAGTATCCTTTTTATATTTTCCCAGGTCGGTGATTGCTTCTGCCCTTACCAACGATTTCGGATCATGCTTTGCCATATCAGCTATAAGAGGTTCAACAGCATTCTTAACCGTATCGTTCCTGATATTTAAATTCTGCAATGCATATATTCTTAACCCTTCATACTTGTCTTTGAGGGCAGTTTTCAGCAGGTCCAAAGCTTTAGTATCCTCCCCCTGTTTTGCTGCAGCAAAATCAATGGCCTCCCTCCTGTCGGCATACAATCCCGCATTTTTATATTGAAAGATATAATTATCCAATGTTTTATGATCGGTTTTTTCGCAGAGCAGGATTTTATCTCCATCAACGTTTATAAGATCTGGTTTGGAAGCTGCTGGGAAAGTGAGCGTGTCTGCAGGTTGATCTACCCATACTTTATAGCGCTTCTTTTCAGCACCCTGGTATACATCCACAGCAATTAAAAACCTGAAAATCTTACCTGGCTGGTTTTGCTTTATGAATACTTTAGCGGTTTTACCGGCAGCATCATAATCATAGCTTATGTCGAGCTTTGGATGCCCACTGCCATAATACCATTGGTTCCAGTACCAATTCAAATCCTGCCCGGTAATTTCTTCGAAAGCGAGACGCAGGTCCTGAGCCTCGGCCGATTGAAATTTCTTTGTTTTCAGGTAAAGATTTAATGATTTGAAGAATGCACTATCGCCAACATAGTTCCTGAGCATGTTCAGAATACGTCCGCCTTTAGCATAGCTTACGGCATCGAACATCTCCTCACGGTTGTTGTAATGGAATCGAACAAGGTCTTTTTCCCCACTTCCGCTTTGCAAATAATTCTGCATCCCTTCATAATTTTGCTCATCGCCTGCATCCTTACCATATTTATATTCCGCCCATAAAGTTTCACTTAAATCAGCAAACGATTCGTTCAG
>DASVHX010000019.1:0-4500 GCA_036382355.1 Bacteroidales bacterium | reverse complement strand
TACTAAACTCCTTATTTTCCATAAAAATGCATTTAGAATGTAACTCTAGGCACTTCAGGCACTCCAAACTTTAGGCACTTCTTCCACTCCCACCTATAAAAACAAAAATCTAATTATCAAAACTCTTAATTCTCTTTGAATCAAACTCCAGGCACTCCCAACTCTAGAAACTCTAGGCATTTAATTTCCCAGTTTTTCCAGAAACCGCTTCTTCTCCACAATGAGCCGGGTATGCGTGCCAATGCCAATTTCCCCTTTTGAATCAGAGGCAGAAACTTCGAAGATCAGTTTACGGTTCTCCACATGAGCCAGCTTTGCATGGCAGGTAACCTTCATGCCGATGGGTGTCGCTTGCAGGTGTTTCACATTTATTTCGGTGCCAACGGTTACATAGCCTTCGGGTAACAAATGCTCAACGCTTTCCATCGCAGTCTTCTCCATAAAAGCAATCATGGCTGGCGTAGAGAATACTTCAACCGTTCCCGATCCATGAGCCGTAGCCAAATCGGAGTGATTGACTATTTTCTCAAGGGTTTTGGTGATGCCGGGTTCAATCGTAAAATCCATGTGATTGGGATTTAGAAATTAAACAGGATGGTTTGCTTAACATCCGGGTGCAGGCTAAGGGCCACCGGGCAGGTGATGGCTGTGTGGCGTATGATTCCCATTTCTTTATCGCTGTAGCCGTTGGCCGGGAAATCCATTTCCACCACCAATTCGCCGATGCGCCTGGGATTGGAAGCCATGATCTTGGTGATCTTCAGTTTGGTGCCATCGATAGAAAAGCCATGTGTGTTAGCGGCAATTCCCACAACGGTTATCATGCAACTGCCATAGGAAGTAGCTAATAAGTCGGTGGGCGAAAAAGCCTCACCTTTTCCGTGGTTATCCAAAGGGGCATCTGTAATGAGCGTATTTCCTGAAGCCACATGCATGGCATGCGTGCGAAGGTCGCCGGTATATTTGGTGCGGATAGTTTCCATTAAATGAGTGTTGATTGGTTTACAGCAAAGGTAGGCATTCCGGGGTAATTTGTGTAAGGACTGTTAAAAGGTGGTGTAACATTTTGATTTAAGAACAAGGATCAACGATTTAAGATTTTAGAAGTAAATACGAACATGTTGGAAAATCAGAAATCAGAAATCGTTAATCAATATTATTCGCTTCGCTCATGAGAGCGCTACGCTAAGTTCTTAAATCATCTTTTTTATGTTCAATTTATTCCTCCTTTTTATGGATGATGCATCAGTAGGCTGTATTGTATTTGCTCTGGTGTTAAAGATTTGTTAAACAACAGGATAATCCATACGTTCTTATTACTTTTGAACCATGAAGCGTAAAACTTTCCTGCTCATCGTCATCATTACGGCACTATCACTGGTTGGCATTATTTTTATCCAGGTCTTCTGGATCAAAAATGCGGTGGAGTTGCAGGAAAAAATATTTCATTACAGGGTGCGCGTTGCACTGAAAAGTGTTGTGAACGGCCTATTCGAAACCAAACTCGATACTGCCGCCGTCATGCCTTTTTGCGAGAAAGGCTGTAGCATGGGAGAAGCCGGCTTCCCTTCAAAAATTAATGCAAAGTTGCTCGATTCCCTCATCAGGAGCGAATTTACAGAAATGCAGATCGATATGGATTACGAATACGGCATTTATAATCCGTTGAAAAAGATTTTTTATGCCGGCCATTCAACGCAGTACCGGCAGCAGCTCATGGACACGCATCACAATATATCGCTCTCCTGCCTCTACCGTTCGGATGCGTATGTGCTGGGAGCTTATTTCCCCGACGAACGCAGCATGCTTTACCGCCGGATCCTGAAATGGCTCATTATGAGTTTTATCTTCCTGGGTATATTGATATTCGGGTTTACCTATACCATCCTTTCCTTCCTGAAACAGAAAAAGCTCTCGGAAATGAAAACCGATTTCGTGAACAACATGACGCACGAATTCAAAACGCCGATCGCCACCATATCTCTGGCCAGTGAAATGCTGATGAAACCACAGGTGTCGGGAGCCGGGGACCGGATCCGCAAGTATGCCGGCATAATCTACGATGAGAACTTACGCCTGAAGAACCAGGTGGAACAGGTGCTGCGTATTGCGGTGCTCGACAAAGGCGAGATTTCGCTTAAATTGCAAAAGGTCGATCTTCATGAAGTTATCGCGCAAAGCGTTCGTAATTTCAGCCTCATCATCCGCGAGCGGGATGGCGTTATCAAAACAAACCTGCTTGCAGGCAATAGCATTGTGGTAGCTGATCGCATGCATATCGAGAATATGCTGACGAACCTGCTGGATAATGCAAATAAATATTCTCCCGGTGCACCGGAAATTACAGTAAGTACCCGAAATAGTGGTACAGGGGTCTTTATCGTAGTGCAGGATAATGGTATCGGCATCAGCTCCGAAAATCATAAACATGTCTTTAAAAAGATGTTCCGGGTCCATACAGGTAATGTGCATGATGTTAAGGGATTCGGGCTGGGACTTTATTATGTGAAAACGATGGCCGAAGCGCATGGCGGAACCATCAGGCTAAGCAGTGAAACAGGCAAGGGTAGCAGCTTTGAATGGTTTCTCCCCTTCATTCAATCTAATCAGTAAATGACGACTGACAATGAATACTAAAGCAACCATATTACTTGTGGAGGACGATCCCAACCTGAGCGATGTGCTGAAGGATTACCTGGAATTGCTCGATTACAAGGTATTGCTGGCTGCTGACGGTGAAATCGGTTTCAATACCTTTAAAAAAAATGGCATTGATCTTTGCATCCTTGATGTGATGCTTCCCCGCATGGATGGATTTACACTGGCCATTGCCATCAGAGAACTAAATTCCGAAGTGCCCATTATATTCCTTACCGCCCGCGGACAAATGGAGGACCGTATCACCGGTTTTAAAGCCGGATGTGACGATTATGTGGCCAAGCCTTTCAGCAGCGAAGAGCTAAGCCTTCGCATAGAAGCCATACTCAAGCGTTGCCAGGTTAATTTTAAAGCTGCTCCTGGCGAGCATTACCAGGTGGGCTTATACTTTTTTGATGCAGCTAACCTCGAACTTAAACTTGGAGAAACAAATCACAACCTTACACCAAAGGAAGCTGCACTTTTACGCTTATTATGTCAGAATATGAACATTTTATTACCCCGCGAAAAGGCACTCATGGAAATCTGGGGTACCGACGATTATTTTATTGGCCGCAGCATGGATGTCTTCATCACCAAACTCCGCAAATATCTTAAGGACGATCCTAATGTTGCTATCGTAAATGTGCATGGTTCGGGGTTTCGGCTGGAGGTGAAGGATGACAGTGAAGAGCGAAAAGTTAAAAGTTAAAAGTTAGGATTACTGTCCTGCATCAGTTTTTAGCTATTAGCTTTTAGGTTTTTTAGGTTTCAAATTTTCACTTTCTACTTTCTACTTTTCACTTTTAACTTCTACCCAATGACAATAGAACAAGCCCAACATCAGATCGACGAATGGATCAAATCCACCGGCGTGAGGTATTTCAGCGAACTTACCAACACTGCAATTTTGATGGAGGAAGTGGGAGAAGTGGCGCGTATCATGGCCCGGCGTTATGGCGAGCAATCGGAAAAACCGACAGATATCCCCGGCGATCTGGCCGATGAGATGGCCGATGTTCTTTTTGTTTTAATATGCCTGGCCAATCAAACAGGTGTTGATCTTACGGATGCCTTGCATAAAAATATTGAAAAGAAAACGATCAGGGATAGCGAACGGCATCGGGATAATCAGAAACTGAAATTGTAGGTTAAGTTAACCACGGAGACACAGTGATCACGGAGTTTCGCGGAAATTAATTTTTTGAGTTAATATACCTGTGTTTACCTTCGTTGAGGGCTTCGCCGTTCTATGTGCTATCCGTGTCTCCGTGGTATCTTAACCTTTATCGCTTAAGGATTTCCCAAGGCTTTTCCTGATCTTTGCACGCAAAATTCTTTGCTCAACTTCGAGAATAGAAGCTAAGATATTGTAGTTCTCCGTCTCCGGTTCATGTTGTTTCTTCTTTTTCTTCCTGAAATCATTCAATAACGCAATACCCACAATCCTATCGTGCCATTTGCCGAGCAGCACTTCTGCTTCAGTAAGACTAGCAAGCGAAATAGGAAATCCAGTAGCCGAAGGATCACTTTTCCTGATCACACCAAGAATATAGCGCATCTGTTTGATGATAATGCGCATTTGATGTAGTTGCTTGTTGTTGGGAATATCTACCAACTTCAAACGCAATTCGTCGCATTGGTTTTCAAGTATTTGTAAAGCTCTTGTTTTGATATCTTCTTTCAGGAACGGGGACATTGTATTTTCGATGATATGGCTGATGGAAGCAAGGTTGTGTGGCGTTTTGCCTTGTTCAATATCCTTGAAGAACAGGGAAATTGAACGTTTTTCCAGCTTATCAAGATGTTCCAGGTATACATTGAATGTTGAATTCAAAGTATTTGCGTAATCAGCAACCAGTT
>DASVHX010000018.1:0-1782 GCA_036382355.1 Bacteroidales bacterium | reverse complement strand
AAGATCAAACGGTATGCATGTTGATGTTCGCAGGACCATTAAAATATAAATTACTCAGAAAAATAGATTTAAATCTGGAAAGACAGATACCTCTTGGATGGAGCTTCTTCCTGCTTGCATGGATAAATCGTTTTGCTGTTCTTCCGGTTTTTAATTTCCTCGAAGGCTTTAACCTCAACTATGGTATTATTATCCTTATCCTTACTATTTTATTAAAGGTATTGTTGTTGCCTATCGCATATAAAACCTATCTCTCATCGGCCAAGATGCGATTGCTAAAGCCTGAAGTTGATGAAATAGGACTGAAATTCCCCAAGAAGGATGATGCCATGAAAAAGCAGCAAGCTACGATGGCGCTGTATAAAAAAGCAGGCGTGAATCCGATGTCAGGTTGTGTACCAATGCTGCTTCAGATGCCAATTCTTATCGCCATGTTCAGGTTCTTTCCGGCTTCCATCGAGTTGCGGCAGCAATCGTTCCTTTGGGCACACGACCTTTCGAGTTACGATTCCATACTGAATCTCGGATTTACTATTCCTTTCTACGGTGATCACGTAAGTCTTTTCTGTCTGCTCATGACCATTTCGACCATACTCTATACCAAGATGAACAACGACATGATGGCTTCCAGCAACCAGATGCCGGGCATGAAAACAATGATGTATCTCATGCCGATCATGTTCCTGGGATTCTTTAACAGCTATTCATCGGGATTGAGTTATTATTATTTACTTGCCAACCTTTTTACATTTGCGCAGATGTACATTATCCGTCGCTTTGTAAACGAAGATAAATTGCATGCACAATTGCAGGAAAATAAGAAAAAAGTTGTGGTTAAGTCTGGATTTCAGAAGCGTTTGGAAGAAATGGCCAAACAGCAAGGGAAACGCAAATAGTCAATCATTCGCATTTTTAAATAAGAAAATACGTCTTCGCCCAGTTTATGGACGGAGGCGGTTTATTTCCCGGGTAAGTTTTTTAAGCAAGCGATTCCCGCATGAGCGGATGCCCGGAGTTCCTTCAACCATTTGCATGCGTATCGAATCAGCAAGTTCAGGCTTAAGGTCGGGTTCTATATCGGATATGCGGTACAAAATTTCCATGCAATACATCTTTATTGCAACCGATTCCTCACGGAGCAATAGCCAATCGAAACAGATACTTGCGAGTTCGCCCAGTTTTTCGGCCGGCAGGGGAGACCGTGCCAGTATCCGGAGCGAATGGCGTTTCAGTCCATCATGCGTGAATCCAGGGAATGTTTCTATTAGCTCTGTTAAAAGTGGGGATATCCACTCGGGATACTTTTCCGAACATACATCTACCACCCAGGCTGCGCGGCGCGAAACAGGTTCTTCATTTGCCATGAAAATCTTCCAGAGTTCCAGAAAAACAGGCGGGTGATTAAAAATAATATTGGCTACAAAATCTGTCTGGGCGCGGGAGTGCTCCTCGCGTAATAATTCTGCAACATTCATTAGGCCTGGATTTGCATTCAAAAATATTACATTTCAGAATCGAAATTGCAAAGCTGCCTGAACAAAAAGATTCAAATTAACGTTTAATTTCAGACATTATTCATCAAACAATCAACCTAAACATATAATACTATGAGAATTTATGCAACTTTGCTGCTTGCTGTCATGGGCATTGCAGCTTTTGCCCAGCCGGTTAAATCTTTCTATAGTTTTAAAACCACCACGATTGATGGCAAGCCATTCGATCTGTCAAGCCTGAAAGGGAAAAAAGTCCTGGTGGTGAATACAGCTTCTCAATGCGGGAACA
>DASVHX010000017.1:0-2086 GCA_036382355.1 Bacteroidales bacterium | reverse complement strand
TTATAATAATGAATTGCAAAACGCTGACCCACTTACGATTTAGTTTTAACTGAATTTTTTAACATGAACACAATTCTTATCCCTGGAAATAATTCTATTAACTCAGAATTAGAAAGTATATTTGTTCAGCCAATTTCATTAACAAGTTAACATCAATCATCATGAAAAAAATTGCAACACTCCTGGCATTCCTGTTTATAACAGGATACAACTTTGCCCAGGTAAAAATAGATCATGTTGAACCTCCTTTCTGGTGGACAGGCATGAAGGAGCATAAAGTTCAGCTGATGATCCATGGATTTAATATTGGCACCACCGTGGCTTCGGCAAAAGTCAAAGGTGTATCGATCGGGAAAGTAAAAAATGCAGGAAACAACTACCTGTTTGTCGACCTGATTGTAGGGAATTCGGCTGTTCCTGGAATGGTAAAAATATACTTCAAAAAGGAAAAAGATACTATTACTTCCATTAATTACGAACTGAAGATCCGTGTTCCTTTCTCGGAGCAGCGTAAAAGCTTTACTTCCGCTGATGCAATCTACCTGATCATGCCCGATCGTTTTTCCAATGGCGACCCGTCAAATGACGATATGCCCGGGATGCTTGAGAAAGCCGACCGGACAAACCCTAATGGCCGTCATGGTGGCGACATAAAAGGAATAAAAGACCATCTCGGTTACCTGCAAAAACTGGGCATTACTGCTATCTGGAATACGCCACTGCTCGAAAATAACATGCCAGGTGCTTCATATCATGGCTATGCCATTACAGATCTTTACAAGATAGATCCCAGATTTGGTACCAACGACAGCTACCGCGAAATGGTGGATGCTGCGCATAGCAAAGGCATTAAAGTGATTATGGATATGGTTTTCAACCATTATGGTACGGGCCACTGGTGGACGAAAGATCTTCCGCAACAAGACTGGGTAAACGTATGGCCTGAATTTACACGCTCAAACTATCGTGCTGCAGTACTTACGGATCCTTATGTTTCTGATTACGACAAAAACAAGATGGAAAAAGGCTGGTTCGACACGTCCATGGCCGATTTTAACCAAAATAATCCTTTCGTTGCCAATTACCTGATCCAGAATAGTATCTGGTGGATTGAATTTGCCGGTCTGGATGGCATACGCCAGGATACTTATCCTTATTCCGACAAGGAATTTATGGCGGAGTGGATGAAGCGCTTAAGGGAGGAATATCCCAACTTCAACGTAGTAGGTGAAGTATGGATGAACAATCCTTCACAGGTAGCTTATTGGCTCGATAAATCACCTAATAAGGATGGCTTCCGGTCGCACCTCACCAATGTGTTCGACTTTCCGCTCATGTTCGCAATTCAAAAGGCTTTTAATGAGGATGAGGGCTGGGAAGGTGGCGCATCAAGGCTTTACGACATTTTAAGCCAGGATTTCGTTTACAGCGACCCTCTAAAGCTTATTGTTTTCGCCGACAATCACGACATAGAGCGGATGTATCCTGTTTTGAAAAGTGTTGAAAATGTGAAAATGGCCCTGGCTTTTATATGCACAACCCGTGGCATTCCCCTTGTTTATTATGGAACCGAAGCCTTGAGCGACCGTGGTAAACTGGAAGGAGATGCAGGTAAGCGGAAAGATTTCCCGGGCGGCTGGGAAGGCGATAAAACCAATTTCTTTACAAATACAAACCTCTCCGCCGACCAAAGTTCGGTACTGGATTATATGACCAAACTACTCAACTGGCATAAAGGAAACAAGGTTGTTCAGGAAGGCAAACTCAAGCATTACATCCCGGAAAATGGGGTTTATGTATACTTCCGCACCCTTGGGAAAGAATCGGTAATGGTCATCATGAATAACAGCAAAACTGAAAAGACGGTTGAAACCTTACGTTTCAAAGAAAACATCGGCGATTTTAAGAAAGGGAAAGACGCTTTGGATGGCACAAAGATCAATGATTTGAAGGCCATTACTGTACCGGCAAAAACAGTGAAGATTATCGAATTGTCGAGGTAAAAAGGAATTATACTTCGCCCCACAGTGCTATAATATCAAATTCTGCTTAGTTGCTTATTGATAAAATTATAAGGTCAGCCGAA
>DASVHX010000016.1:0-3098 GCA_036382355.1 Bacteroidales bacterium | reverse complement strand
TTCGATACCATCTTCGTGGAAACAGTAGGCGTTGGGCAATCGGAAGTAGCAGTTTATGCCATGGTAGATTTTTTCCTATTGCTGATGCTTGCCGGAGCAGGTGACGAGTTGCAGGGAATCAAACGGGGAATTATGGAAATGGCCGATGCCATTATTATAAATAAGGCCGACGGCGATAACCGGGCCAAAGCTAACATTGCTGCTGCCCAGGTGAGAAATTCACTCCATTATTTCCCTGTCTCCGATTCGGGCTGGATGCCCGTAGTTGCAATCTGTTCGGCGCAAACTACTGAAGGGATTGATGACGTATGGCAAATTGTGCAGGATTATCTCACGTTTAACCGGGAGAATGGATTTTTCACCATAAAGCGTCGTGAACAGTCGCGACAGATTATGCTCGATACAATCAACAGTTATCTTACCGAAAATTTCTTTACAGATGTTGCTACTATTGAACGGATAAAGGCGATTGAGCCCGATCTTTTATCTGACAAAATAAGCCCTTATACAGCCGCTCAAACCATTCTGGATGCGTACTTTTCCGGACTGAAAAGGGATTAGGAAATCTTATTTTTTCAACGATGCAATAAGCTGGGCTTTCTCCAACTTCGTCTTGTTGGGAAAAATGAGGGATGCCAGTATACTCACTGTTAAGATTCCAACAACAATATACAGGGAATGAGCTGTAGTAAATCCAATGTCGTGTAAGGGCTCTTTCAAAAGCATTTTCATTCCGATGAAAGCAAGCAGGATGGAAAGCCCATGCTTGAGGTAATGAAAAAGTCCGATCACATTTACGACCACGAAAAAGAGCGAACGTAGCCCAAGAATAGCAAATATGTTCGAAAAGAAAACGATATAGGGATCCTGTGTTACCGAAAAAATGGCGGGAACCGAATCTACGGCAAACACAACATCTGTAAATTCTATCACCAGCAATACTATGAAAAGTGGCGTGAAATAAAGTTTGTTTGTCTCGGGTTTGCGGAACCAGAAATGCTGCCTGAAATAATGGGGATAAACCGGTAAATATTTTGAGGCAAACTTTACTATCGGGTGTGCTTCTGCATCAATTTTTTCTTCCTGGTTACGGGATAAAAACATTTTTACTCCTGTAAAAACCAGGAAAGCACCGAAAATGTACATAATCCATTCGAACCGCTGAATGAGGGAAGCACTGAGGAAAATAAAGAGGAAGCGCATAACAACTGCACCAAGGATACCCCAGAACAGCACACGTTTATAATACATTTTATGCACCTTGAAGGCCAGGAAAATGAGAATCATTACAAAAACGTTATCTACCGAAAGTGCATATTCGATAAGGTAACCGGTAAGGTATTCGAGTGAAAGATTGTGACGGTATAGAACCAGCGCCTGCTGGTATGTAAGTCCATCAAGATCAATAGGATGCTTGTATTGTGCAATCTGATTCCTGATAGCATCAAGCGAATTCAGGCCGTGGATGAGGTCGCCCCGTATCCTCAGCAGCATGAAGAATCCGAACGATAGCAACATCCAGACGCCAGTCCAGATCAAGGCTTCTTTAAATGGAACCACGTGACTCTTTCTGTCGAAAACTCCCAGATCGAGCATCAGTACACTAATTATAAATACCAGGAAAAGGGAGAAAAAAGTAATTTCGTTTACATTCATTTAACCAAGGACTTATTGGATATGACTGTCTGGCAGCGGGAGTAAAAGTACAAAAAACAACTATAGGTTTCCTGTTATACATTGGTAACGCGTTTACGCTCACATTTCCAACCATTTGAATTTCGTAATAGCTATTTGGAAACTCAGATAAAAAGTTGCTAATTTTGCCCACCCGGTAGAACCCGGTAAAAGTAAATACCTCAAGCTATGAACAGCCTTACCGAAATGAACCCGAACCATCTGGTACAATATCTTAACAAGCCATGTGAGGAGTTCACCAAAGCCGACCTGATTAAATATATTGAGGATCACAATATCGAAATGGTCAACTTTCGTTATACTGGTGGCGATGGACGTTTGAAGACACTGAACTTTGTGATAAACAGCCTGCAGCACCTCGATAATATTCTGTCCACCGGCGAACGCGTGGATGGTTCAAGTTTATTCCCTTTCATCCAGGCTGGTTCGAGCGATTTGTACGTGATTCCGCGTTATAAAACTGCTTTCCTTAATCCTTTTGCCAAAATACCAACCCTTGATATTCTATGCTCGTACTATGATAAGGATGGGCAGCCGCTTGCAAGTTCGCCCGAATATATACTCCATAAAGCGCATGAAACATTAAAGGAACGCACAGGCCTTACATTTGAAGTGATGGGGGAGTTGGAATACTATATTATCAGCGAGACTGACAAACTATTTCCGGCTGCCGACCAGAAAGGTTATCACGAAGCATTTCCGTTTGCCAAGTGGGAGCAACTGCGTGCAGAAGCCATGATTGCCATAGCACAAACAGGTGGTAAGATAAAATACGGACATTCTGAGGTTGGCAACTTCAGCCAGGGCGGAATGGATTATGAGCAAAATGAAATAGAATTTCTGCCTGTTGTGCTTGAAGATGCAGCAGATCAGTTGGTTATAGCAAAATGGATACTACGTACGCTGGCTTATAAATATGGCGTTAGTGTCTCCTTCGCACCCAAGATTACAGTGGGAAAGGCTGGAAGTGGTTTGCACATCCATACCAAGCTTACGCGCGATGGACAGAATATCATGATAGAAAATGGTAAACTTAGCGAAACGGCTCGTAAAGCTATCGCCGGATACCTCGACCTTGCACCTTCGCTCACCGCTTTCGGAAATATCATACCTACTTCTTATTTCAGATTGGTACCGCACCAGGAAGCACCAACCTATATTTGTTGGGGCGATCGAAACCGTTCGGTGCTGGTAAGGGTTCCGTTGGGCTGGTCGGGTGATAATACCATGATATACCATGCAAATCCACAGGAGAAAGCACCTATTTCTGATTTCACGAGTAAGCAAACAGTTGAATTCCGCTGCCCCGACGGATCGGCCGATATCTATCTGCTTTTGGCCGGACTTACGGTGGCTGCGCGACATGGAATCGAAATGAAAAATTCCCTGGCTTATTCCGATCG
>DASVHX010000015.1:0-3713 GCA_036382355.1 Bacteroidales bacterium | reverse complement strand
GTGCATTTTTAAAGCTGAAACAAAGGAAAAGTACCTGGAAATAATCAATAAACTTACAGCTCAAAATACGCGGGGCGTAATACTGGGCTGCACTGAAATACCGTTACTTATTAAACAAAGCGACTGCTCTGTTACTACCTTTGATACGACGTTGATCCATGCCAGAGCTGCAGTGGATTTTGCACTGGAATAAGCCTGGTAGAAAAATGGCGTTCACGATCAGCGCTTGACAAACACATGGGGACAAATCACCTGGCCGACTTCAAATTGCAAAGTGAGCTGTGGTTTTAACAAAAACCGATCATCGAAATTAAAACCATAGAAAATGAACGATACGCTTAAATCTATCTTTAACAGGACCAGTGTACGACGGTTTACATCCGGTGAAGTGGATCGGGAAACCCTGATTTTGCTGGCCAAATGCGGAATGGCAGCACCATCAGCCAATGACAAACAACCATGGTACATTATTGCAGTTACCGAAAAATTTTTGTTACAGGCCCTGGGCGACCAACTTCCTTATGCCAAAATGGCCCGTGAAGCAGATGCTGCCTTGGTGGTATGCGGAAACCTGGAGATTGACCCCATTGGAAATGAAAAAGGTTACTGGGTGCAGGACTGCAGTGCAGTAACGCAAAACATCCTATTAGCGGCTGTATCGCTGGGATTAGGTACCGTTTGGACAGCAGTATTCCCCAATAAGGACCGTGTGGATACTGTAAGGAAAATCTTAAATCTGCCCGATAACCTGGTACCGCTTAATGTAATTCCACTTGGGCATCCTGAAGGCATACCCACACCCAAAGAAAAATGGGATGAAGCCAGGTTCAGGTTTAATGCATTTACCACCGACTAAAATTAATATCCGGTTACGATTTGCATAGCATGCTCCCCCTTGGTGTGCATTCATAACAAATGGCAATTCATCATTTGCCTCCTGCAAGTAATAATATTGGATAAGCTACCTAACTCCTCTTTTATTCCGGGAGTGACTTTCCTGTGCAAACAAAATTCGGATTTGAAGTCACTGGATTTACATCAGTTAAACTGTAGTGCCTAAGTTAAGTGGTTCTATTTCCGCGACTTTACTTGCTATTACCGCTCATATTTTGTAATTTAGTAAATTATAATCCGGATCACGAATCAGCTTATTTCATTCGAAACAGGAATGAGAACCGGAGCAAAAAGTAACATCCTAAACAGGAAGAAAGGAGAAATAGGAAATGAAAAGCAACAGCGGATTTGCTACACTTGCATTTTTTGTGATCTTTGGGATTGGCCTTCTATTGATAAGTATGCTGAACCAGGATCCAACTTACGCCCGTACTATACTGCCGGGAATTGTGGTCTTTTTCATTGCCCTCCTTATCTCTTTCGCGATAAAGGTGGCCGATCAATGGAACAGGGCCCTAATTTTACGTCTTGGTAAATTTCACGCTTTGCGTGGTCCGGGGCTTTTCTTTATTATCCCGATAATCGACACCATTCCTTATTGGATCGATATCCGCGTGAATACCACTTCGTTCAAGGCAGAAAAAACCCTCACCAAAGATACCGTGCCTGTAGATGTGGATGCCGTACTGTTCTGGAAGGTGCTGGACCCAAAGAAAGCCGCACTGGACGTAGCTGAATACCAGGTCGCCATAAGTTGGGCTTCGCAGACTGCTCTCCGCGATGTGATCGGGAAAACGATGCTTTCGGATATGCTGGAAGGTAGGGACAAAATGAGTGCATTGCTGCAGAAGATCATTGATGAGCGTACCGAACCCTGGGGTATAAACGTTATTTCGGTGGAAGTGAAGGATGTATTGATACCACCGGCGCTGGAGGATGCCATGTCCATGCAGGCACAAGCAGAGCGGGAACGGCAGGCCCGTGTAATCCTCGGAGATTCGGAACGGCAGGTGGCCGAGAAATTCGGGGAAGCAGCGAAGACCTATATAAATAATCCGGTAGCTTTGCATTTGCGTGCCATGAATATGCTGTATGAAGGCCTTAAGTCGAACTCAACTATCGTTATTGTTCCAAGTACCGCCATTGAATCGATGCAACTGGGCGGTTTAGCCGGAATTACCGCGCTCACTATGGAGGCGGAGAAGAAAAATGCAGAAAACCAAACGTAAGGTGTGGCAGGTAAATAAATAAAGAAAGACTATTTAAGTTATCCTCACCACATCCCGCCCTAATGATAAACTGTATAAATAGCCTTGGACTATTTATGGACTGATAGGCAACATTATTGCTACCTGAAATAAATATATTTTATTTATCTGCGTTCGCTATATCAGTCGATTACACGTATAAACCCTTGAATAAAATCCTTGATACTGAAATTTTGACGACCTTTGTAAACTGTCCGCAAAACCATAAAACTATTCTACTTAAGGGAGCGGAGAGCAATATAAAACTTTACGATCCGTTATTGTAGATACTTTACATATATAAAAAACACTATCAGTTAATATAAGGTTGATAGTAGGTAGTGAACATTAATTTTACATAAATCAAATCTATGAAAACAACAAAGAACATTCTTTTCCTGGTTCTGGCAGTCGTAATGCTGGGGTCTTGTGTAAGTTCAAGAAAGTACAAAGCCCAGACCAAATGGCTGGAATCGGTAAATACATCGTTTGCAAAATCGCAAGCCGATTTAAATGCATGTGAAAATGCAAGAGCTCTTAACAAAACTCAGATTGATGACCTCAATAAACAATTAGATGATCTTAATAAGCAAAAAGCCTACCTGAACGAAAACAACACCCAGGTATTGAAACAACTGGAAAACCTTTCGGTAATTTCGGGTACACAAGCAGAAAGCATCAGAAAATCGATGGAAAACATTGGCATGAAAGATGCCTATATATTTGACCTGCAAAAATCGATGGCACATAAAGATTCGTTGAATATGGCGCTCGTATTGAACCTGAAAGGTGCTATAGGTAACCTGGACGATAAAGACATCAATATTAAAGTTGATAAAGGCGTTATTTATATTGATATCTCCGATAAAATGCTTTTCAAAAGCGGTAGTTATGTGATAACCGACAATGCAAATGCAGTGCTTGGCAAAGTTGCCAAAGTATTGAAAAATCAACCAAATACCGAGTTTATGGTTGAAGGTCACACCGATAATGTTCCGTTCAGAAAAGGAGATCTGGTCGACAATTGGGATTTAAGCGTTAAGCGTGCTACCGCAGTAGTAAGAGTTCTTCAGAACAAATACGGACTCGATCCTGCCAAGATTACAGCCGCCGGACGAAGCGAGTATGTGCCTGTAACATCTAATGAAAATGCAGCAGGTAAATCTGCAAACCGCAGAACCCGTATCGTAATTTTGCCGCAACTAGATCAATTCTTCAAATTGCTCGAAAAGAAATAAATAGTTTATCCAATTGCGCTACTTGAATAAAATATTATTGCAATAGCGTACAAAGGATAAACGCCAGGTAAACGCAGCGAATGCAGAGAGACTCTTTGCATTCGTTGCGTTTCTTTTTTTGCTACTTTTATAATTCGCAAAACACACCTTAATGCATTTAAAAGCTTGAACAGAAAAGCTATGAGTCAATATGGTTAAGTTATTCTAAGATGAATATAGGCCCCGACCCACAATTACTCATAACCCTTGTAACTATGCAGATGCCTTTCGGCAAATACAAAGGCACTGTATTGTGCAATCTGCCGGTATCTTACCTCGAATGGTTTCAACGTAA
>DASVHX010000014.1:0-3426 GCA_036382355.1 Bacteroidales bacterium | reverse complement strand
GGTACAAATGGATCGGTATGGGAGAGTATCAGGATCGCATCGGACCTGGCTGGTTTTGAAAAAGGCACTGATGGTGCACCTAAAGGTATTGAACTCGAAATCAGGCTATATAAAAATGTCAAAAAGATAGAGTTCAAGTATATGGCTCATAAAGAGATACTTACCGATCCGGAAGCACTTTATGTTGCCTTTCCCTTCTCACTGCCTGACTCCAGGATCGTATTTGAGACAATTGGAGGTACATTGACCCAGGGGAAGCAACTTCCCGGATCATCCTCAGACTGGAATGCAGCACAGAATTTCGTTTCAGTGCGGGGCAGGAAAGGCCAGATAATTGTTGTAAGTAACGAAGTTCCACTCTGGCAATTCAGCGACTTTAACATGGGTAAGTTTGAACGTTATCCGAAACAGGGAAAGACATGGCTCTATTCCTGGGTGATGAATAACTATTGGACCACCAATTTCCGTGCTTACCAGGAGGGTGGCTTTAGCTGGAGCTACCAGCTTACATCAACTGCCGATACTACAAACACATTTGCAACAAAATATGCATGGAGTGAAAGGAATCCATTCCCGACGAGAACATTCCCTGCAGGTAAAAATGAGTTAAAATCACCTGTAATCGAAACACTTAAAATCAATGGCCCAGCAAATGCTTTGTTGGTGAACAGCAGACCTGCATTTAAGGAGAAAGGAACTATCCTTCTTCATTTCCGCGAGCTGGAAGGATTACCAGCCGAAGTAAAACTATCATCAGCAATTCAGGGTCAGTCTATTAAGAAAATGGTGGAAGTAAATGCAGCCGGAAAGCAGATAGGACAACCTATTACATCAATTCAATTGAAACCATACGAAGTGAGATTTATAGAGGTGACATTTTAGTTTTTAAAAAGTAATTTAAGTTAATTTAAATATTATAGGGGCAGACTTTGAGCAGCCCCTATATTATTTCATTTTTTTGTTAGATATTACATTAATTATATAATCGTAACAAATCAGCACTAAAAGTGAGCTAAAGTGTGGCCTGCCTGAAGTTGGAATTTATAAAATAAATAATATCATAATGAAATAATCAATTCTTCAAATTGTCTTCATTTTGTCGATGATTTTATTCGGAACATGGCAATTGATTGGTCAGAATTTTCCCTCACAAAAGGGTTATTTATTTTTAAAAGCAGAAATAATTAATTTATAAAGTATTAATATTAATAATCAATTTAAATGTTTAAAACGAAAATTTTTACAAGTTTCTTACTTCTCTTTATTTGCGAAAATTTTATTGCTCAAACGGTCGATCGGCTAACTGATCCCGTTAACTGGGTAAATACCCTGATGGGATCCCAATCGAAGTACACCTTATCTAATGGAAATACTTATCCTGCCATTGCCTTACCTTGGGGAATGAATTTTTGGTCGCCACAAACTGCAAAGATGGGCGATGGATGGATGTACAATTACGAATCCGATAAAATTCGCGGGTTTAAACAAACCCATCAGCCAAGCCCATGGATTAATGATTATGGTCAATTTTCAATTATGCCGGTAACAGGAAACCTTACTTTCGTGGAAGAAAAACGAGCCAGTTGGTTTTCGCACAAGGCTGAAGTAGCAAGACCCTATTATTATAGCGTTTACCTGGCAGATCATGATGTAACCACCGAAATTACTCCCACAGAACGGGCTGCCATATTTAGGTTTACGTTTCCGCAAACCGACAAATCGTATGTGGTAATCGATGCCTTCGATCGGGGCTCTTATATTAAAATCATGCCATCCGAAAATAAGATTATTGGATACACAACTCGAAACAGTGGGGGTGTTCCTGCTAATTTCAAAAACTATTTTGTAATTATTTTTGATAAACCTTTTTCAAATTCATCTGTTTGGAAGGATACGGTTTTGGTGGCCAATGTTAAGGAATTGACTGACAATCATGTTGGAGCAGCAATAGGTTTTTCAACACAAAAAGGTGAAAAAATTACCGCCCGTGTTGCATCATCATTTATCAGTTTTGACCAAGCTGAACTAAACCTCAGAGAGCTTGGTAATGATAATTTTGACCAGGTAAAACAAAAAGCACAGGACATTTGGAACAAGGAATTAGGTCGCATCTCAGTCGAAGGTGGTTCAGTTGACCAGACACGCACATTCTATTCCTGCCTTTATCGCACAATGTTATTTCCAAGGAAATTTTATGAGATTAATGCCGAAGGAAAAATCATGCATTATAGTCCCTACAATGGAGAAGTGCTACCAGGTTATATGTTTACCGACAATGGTTTTTGGGACACGTTTAGAGCGGTATTCCCTTTCTTCAACCTTATGTATCCGAAACTTAATGCGCAAATTCAGGAAGGACTTGTGAATGCCTACAAAGAAAGCGGGTGGTTGCCCGAATGGGCCAGTCCCGGGCATCGCGATTGTATGATTGGTTCAAACTCTGCCGTAAACATTGCTGACGCCTACCTGAAGGGAGCTCGTGGTTATGATATTAACATATTATACGATGCCGTTTTGAAGAATTCCGAAAATGAAGGTCCATTGTCTTCGGTTGGTCGTTTGGGTGTGAAATATTACAACAAGCTTGGTTATGTGCCTTACGATGTAAAAGTAAATGAGAATGCGGCCCGTACATTAGAGTACGCGTTTGCCGATTTCAATATCTATCAATTAGCAAAAGAGTTAAAGCGTCCACAGGAGGAAATTGATCGGTTTGCCAAACGCTGCCAGAACTACCGTAACGTATTCGATCCTGAAACCAAACTGATGCGAGGTCGTAATCAGGATGGAAAATTCCAAACTCCATTCAGTCCGTTCAAGTGGGGTGATGCTTTTACCGAAGGCAATAGCTGGCACTATACCTGGAGTGTTATGCATGATATTGAAGGACTCATAGGATTGATGGGCGGAAAGAAACAATTTGTTTCCATGCTCGACACAGTATTTGTAGTTCCACCCATTTTCGATGATAGTTATTACGGAACCACTATTCACGAAATCCGCGAAATGCAGATTATGAATATGGGTAACTATGCCCATGGGAATGAACCTATTCAACATATGATTTATTTATATAATTATGCCGGGGAACCATGGAAAAGCCAATATTGGGCAAGAGAGGTGATGAATCGCCTTTATACCCCTGCACCCGATGGATATTGTGGCGATGAGGACAACGGACAAACCTCGGCGTGGTACGTATTCTCAGCAATGGGTTTCTATCCGGTTTGTCCGGGGGTAGACCAATACGTAGTAGGTGCTCCATTATTCAAAAAAATAACCATCCAACTCGAAAACGGGAAACAAGTGAACATATTGGCTCCTGACAACAATGCAGAGAACAGATACATTGGTTCGATGAAAATGAATGGTAAAGAGTATTCCAAAAACTGGCTGAGCTATAAAGCATTGATGCAAGGTTGTACC
>DASVHX010000013.1:0-10563 GCA_036382355.1 Bacteroidales bacterium | reverse complement strand
CAGAATATAAGGTTAATTAACTTTGCGAAGTATTGTAAACCTCTTTTAAAATTAATCGTAAAAACGATTTCGAAGGCTGTAAATCGTCTTCAAGCTAACTCAAACATTCCAAACCAGAAACTAAATAAGGAAACCTAATGTTATCAAAAGAAGCTCCTACCAAACTCGCTATTCACGAACTTATCCGCCAAAGGTGGAGCCCAAGAGCATTCGCTCCCACTGCCATTGCTCCGGAAATACTCCACCGCATCTTCGAAGCTGCACGTTGGGCACCTTCGAGTTCCAATCTCCAACCCTGGTCATTTATAGTTGGATTTTTGGGCGACGAAACCTACAAGGCCATTTATTCCTCTCTCGTTGAATTCAACCAGTTATGGACAATCACAGCACCGGTTCTTTTTGTATCTGTTGGAAAAGAGACGAATGTCAAAGGCGGCCCCAACGACTATTATAAATATGACGTAGGACAGTCATTGGCATACCTAAGCTTGCAAGCCATGGCCGAAGGTATATATGTGCATCAAATGGCTGGCATTGATAAAGAACTGGCTGGGCGTCTGCTTGAAGTTCCGGAAAATTATAAAGTGATTACAGCCATTGCCTTGGGTTATCCCGGCGATCCGGAAGTACTGCACGAAAATCTCAAACGCCTCGAATATGCTCCCCGCGTACGCAAGCCTCTGGATGAATTTGTATTCACAGGTAAGTTCGGAGAAAAAGCTAATTTTATACCTTGATTAATTCCAGCGGCAAGTTTGCGAAACTCAAAACCTGGTTAAATAGTTTAAAATGAAAATATCAAGCATCTTCCTCTTATCCACCGCATTGATGATCGCGTTCTCATCCTGCAACCAAAACAGGCAAAGCACCGAAACAAAGGAAGAGCCTGTAGCACTGAAACCCGCCCCTTTCAATGCAGATACGGCATATGCCTTCGCAAAGAAACAAGTGGAGTTTGGACCGCGGGTGCCAAATACGCCTGCTCACAGCAAGTGCGCTTACTTTCTCGCAGCTTCATTACGCCGCTATACAAAAGATGTTATCGTACAACGCGGCACTGTAAAAGCTTATGATGGCACGGCGCTTAAGTTCAGCAATATAATTGGCTCCTTTAACCCTGAAGCAAAAGTGCGCGTGCTTTTGCTCTCGCACTGGGATTCGCGGCCTATGGCCGACCACGACCCCGATCTTGCCAAACGGCGCCAACCTGTGGATGCAGCTAATGATGGTGGCAGCGGTGTAGGTGTGCTGCTCGAAATAGCACGACAACTCAGCCTCAAAAAACCTGCTATCGGCGTAGATATCCTTCTTGTCGATGCCGAGGATTATGGTGCTCCCGAAGATGCCTCCTCCAATGCTACCGACGATTGGGCGCTGGGTTCGCAATATTGGGCCAAAAACCCGCATAAGCAGGGCTATACGGCACGCTACGGCATACTTCTCGATATGGTGGGAGCTAAAGATGCCCACTTCACACTGGAAGCTACCACTATGAAATATGCGCCGGATATCGCCCGCAAGCTATGGGCAATTGGCGAACAGTTAGGCTATGGCGATGTATTCTCCAACGAAGAAACGAACGGGATTACCGACGACCATGTGTATATCAATGAAATCATCCGGGTACCAACCATCGATATTATCCAGTACGACCCGACTACTTCCAGTGGATTCTATAAAAACTGGCATACCACGCACGACGACATGAAAGGCATTAGCAAAGAAACGCTGCAGGCCGTTGGAACAACAGTGCTAACAGCGGTGTATAACGAAAAGTGAACTTAACTCGGGGATCTTATGAACGCAGTGTGTTATTCGAAATCTCTATTTCTAATATCCTGAATATTTCGAAAAAGATGAAGTTAATAAGTTACTGAGAGAGAGAAGAATTACGGATGTTAATAATTTAAATCAATAAGATATAATTCAGTGTAATAACGAGCAAAAGATTTTTTAGTTTGAGAGACATGTCATTACCATCACCCGCATTAATTTATCTTCCATACTGCTACTTACTGGGGAATCAGGTATTTACGGCTCATTCGCCTGGCCAATGATGGTAATTATTAAACCATAAATGCAAATAATAATGATTGATAAAACAGCTAGAAAGCTATGAAAATTCTATTGATTGGGGGAAACGGAACCATCGGAAAAAAGGTAAAAGAAAGACTTGCAAAAGAACACGAAGTTATTGTTGCGGGTCGAAGCTCAGGTGATGTAACCTTTAATTTAAATAATTCAACATCAATCAAAACAATGTTTGAAAAGGTTGGCCAGGTGGACGCAATAGTTTCTATTGCAGGAGAGGTAAAATGGGATAGATTGGAAAAACTATCCGAGGAAGATTATTACAATGGTATTAAAAACAAGCAAATGGGACAGGTTAACCTGGTGAGGATCGGAAAAAATTATGTAACCAAAGGCGGTTCGATCACGCTAACGTCGGGAATAACGGGTGATGAACCTGAATTTATGACTACGATTGCTGCAATGGTGAACGGGGCCATTCACAGTTTTGTAAGAGCAGTTACTTTAGAACTGGACACTGTGAGAGTTAACGTTGTATGTCCGGATATGGTAGAAGATTCTTTTGAAAAATTCCGAAATTACTTTCCCGGACAAACACCTGTGCCGATGAATAAAGTAGTTAATGGATATGTTAAATGTATTGAAGGTAAAATCAGGGGAGAAATAATCCGAATCAAAGCATAAGAAAGCTAATTGATATAAACCACGGCTAAATAAACAAGCCTTCATATAGCCATTTATAGCGATCTAACATGAAACATCTTTCCAACGAAAACCATCTGGATTAAATTAGCAAGAAGCCTTATCTTATCACCAGATCAATTCGTGTTTATAATGTCCCGCCTTGACCCTTGTACCAAATGAAATTGATAATTCAATCTATTTCAAAGACAAGCCAGTAATATTTTCTTATGGTTGAGCCTGCTTGTCCTTGATGGAACATCCGATAGCTTTGGTTGTGGCAGGATCGGGCACCCGGCCGGCCAATAAATTATCAATGGCATTGGCAAGATAAGTATTGGTGACTTTGGAAGCATCCTGGGAATTATCATCGATAGCTCCAATATATTTTACAACCAGGTCGTTACCTTGTTTTTGCAACAGGAAGATATGCGGTGTTCGTTTAGCGCCATATTGCCGATATACTGCCTGAGTTTCGTCGAACAGGTAAGGGAAGCTAAATTTCTTCTCCTTAGCGCGGAGTATCATGTTATCGAATGAATCTTCCGGTTCCACTGTTGGATCGTTAGGGTTTATGGCAATTACAGGATAACCTTCGGGTTTATATTTCTGATCGATCTGGATGATCCGATCCTGGTAAGCTTTGGCAAAAGGGCAATGGTTGCAGGTGAACACGACCACGAATCCTTTTGCAGCAGGAAAATTACTCAGGGAAACAAGTTTTCCATCTACATTTTTTAGTTTGAAATCGGAGGCCCTATCGCCCACATTATATCCTTGCGATAAGGCAGCAGTTATAGCCAAAATAGATATACTGAGAAAAACAATTAATCTTTTCATAGTGATTTAAGTTTAGCATTAATAATTGAATCGAGTTCGTGAAATTCGAATGAGCGGGCATAGGTTTCCCTGAAATTTCGCCCATAAATTAGTGTAAATGGTAAATCTCCTGACCATTTGGGATCTACTTTATCAATCCAGCGGTTCTGGTTGGGATCATCAAGCAGGACAACCTCCGATTTTAAATGATTCGTTCTGATATAAGGCAGCAGGCGCTCGTTAAGTTGAGTGGGAAAATCGAGACTAACCAACAGTACTTTGAACTTACTTGCTTTGTATTTTTCGCCAACTTTTTTAATGGCTGGCATCTCTGCACGACATGGCCCACACCATGTTGCCCAGAAATTTACCAGGTAAACAGTATCATTTATGCGATGCAGCAATGGTTCTAGCTGGTCAAAATTCAAAGTGCGGACTTTGGTATCAACAACACCAATCTTTGGCTGCCAGAACAGAGACATCGTTATGAAAAGTAAGGCAAGACGCATATTGTTATTAGTTGAAAGTAGTAAACAGATGAAACTGCAGAATTGTTTCGGTTATTGCATCTGCACATAGGAAATAAGCAATACTTTAAAGCATTCTATGACTTGTTCGCCAATGAAAAGCATGTTTGTAACAATAAAGCAGGATGAGCATTATTCATTTGATATCAGAAATTTTATTCAAAAAAAAGGCTGCGAGGTAAAAGACTATCAAGCTTTATGTATATTTGAATGTGAATTCAAAAACCGGATAAATGAATGATATATTCAGAGGATGCCTGGCAGGTTACGGGGCCAAAAAACTTGGTGGTGGTTGTATCTCCACCATCATCATTTTTATTATTCTATGGGTTCTGCTGGGGCATTGCAGTTAAGGTAACATATTGTGAAAGGCGCGAATAGGTTTACAAATCAATAGCGTTTGACCCTTAATATGGGTATTGGGAAATTTCCAGCCAAGGCGATATCCTGGTTACCAAAGGGTAACTATTCTTTTTATAAATATAAATTCTATGCTACATTACAAAAGAACGGCTATCAGCTTCCACATACAACTTTATGGAGTCCATCATCGACAATTCATGATTAGCCCCAATAACAGCCTCATTCCAATTTCTGATAACATGGTTGCTCTTTTTATGTTGTTAATCAGCTCTATTTTTTCTTTTCCAAAATTTGATTGGATTAGTTTCAATTGAAAAGATGCTACTTCAGCAAATTATAATAATCATTGAAGTGATTTATCCGCTCAGGCAATCCGTTTATTCCGCCATTGACGCGTTTGGTTACAACTGTTATAACTGCATCGGTTTCACCCCTATCGCAGATGGTCCATATATTATTTAAAGTAAAATAAAATGCAGCAGAAGACAGGGGATATTTGCTGGCAACCAGGTCAGGATTGGCAACCGTATCTTCACCAACAAATTTTGCGAAACTTGTGTAATTGTCCTTTCCTGTTAACTGGATAAAACCACGTCCCCTGAATTTAAACCCCTCTCCGCTTGCCTCATCCCCGTTACCATTCCTGTTGCCATACACCCTTGCGCCTATCTTTGCAGAATTACGTGCATATGCCTCATATGCATTATCCGGAAAATATTTTTTAAACTTTTCTTTCAATCCATCTGCCGAATAATTAAGGTTCTCGAAAACCAACTTAAATCCTCCGCTTTCGTGGCTGCATTGAGCCAGGAAGTGGGCTAGCCGCAGCACGTTTGTTATCCCGAATTTTGCCGCTGTATCAGGTATCTGGGCAATTACCGCATCAGGAATATGCCCCTTTAGATTCTCCAATTTAAAATCGCTGGGCGGTATAGCAACAGCGGGCTGTGGCTCATCAGGGAACATCTTTCCCCAGCTCATATCCTCGATAACACCATTGGCCGCAAGGTTATTATTCGCTTGCCATTCCTTAACTTTTGATTCAGTAACAGGTCCAAAAGAACCATCCGCATTTAAGCCTAATTTGGTTTGAAGTTTCCTGACTTCTTCACCAACAGATCCTATTTTTAACAACATAGTCTGAAATTTTTAGAGGTGAATACTTAAAATGAGTTTTTGTTTACAAACCCAATATTCCAAGATACAAGGGCTATCTTGCTTGTATTTATATTATTACAATATTTTAAGAGGTTGTATCTACTCAATTACAAGGGTCACAACAAACAATACATACAAATGTTTGTATATGTTTATTTAAAATGAATGGGAGGAAATACTTTTAGATGAAAGAAAGGAAATGGGAGATTATTCAATAAATATCAAGACTGCAGATCTTCCTCCGGGGGAATACAATTATTGTATCGAAATATCAAACGGTTGGCTGATCGGAAAATTTATCAGGTAAACCCTGGAGTTAGCTGTTTTTCTGCAACCATAAATCAGCGAGTGCTATGGCTGTAACCGCTTCGAGAATTGGCGGAACCCTTAATGCAATACAAAGATCGTGGCGCCCATCTACCTTGAATTCTTCTACGCTGTTGGTTGCAAAATTATATGTATTTTGAATTGCCGGAGTGCTTGACGTTGGCTTTACTACTATACGAAAAATCAAATCATTTCCGTTGGAAATACCTCCATTAATACCACCGGCATTATTGGTAGCGGTGGTGCCATCGGCAGCTATTATCGCGTCGTTGTGCACCGATCCGGTCATTTTTGCTGCGTTGAAACCGCTGCCGAATTCAATTGCTTTTACTGCCGGAATCGAAAAAACCAGGTGACTGATGACCGATTCCAAAGAGTTGAAAAATGGCTCGCCCAAACCAATGGGTAAATTGGTTGCACGGCATTCCAAAATACCACCGATAGAATCGTTATTTGTAATTGCCCTGGCTATCGATGCTTCGATATCGGTATCACCACCAACTTCGAGTATCCGCGCTGTAATATCAATGGGATCTATTATTTTTTTGGCAATAACCCCAGCCGCAACCAATCCAATTGTTAACCTGCCCGAAAAATGTCCGCCACCCCGATTGTCATTATTGCCGCTCCACTTGTTAAATGCAACAAAATCGGCATGACCCGGTCTTGGAATAGTATTAAAACGTGCGTAATCGGAAGATTTTGTATTGGAATTTCCAAAGAATAAGGCAATTGGAGCTCCCGTGGTTTTATCGTTATAGATTCCGCTCAGGATAGCAATCTGATCCTTTTCCGACCGGGGCGTAGTTCCCGGTGCTCCGGGACGACGACGGGCTAAATCGGCTTCAAAATCAGATTCTCTGATCCCAATGCCCGACGGACAACCGTCAATAACAATTCCAACTCCGTTGCCATGCGACTCTCCAAAAATTGATAATCTGAATTGGGCTCCAAACTGATTCATTTCTCTTTTATTTTGCGTGATGTAATTTGATTCTTTAAAAAAATGAAGATACGACTTTCTGATAACTCAGAATATTCCCTATCTCCCAGCGAATATTGGTTGATAAATATTTTCGTAAATGAGATCTGCAATCTGGGATTTACTTAGGTTTTCTGTACAAATACTGCAATGAGCCACTTCGAGGTAAAATGCTTCGCGTTCCTGAAATAAATTCATCGCTTTTTCAACCGGGGTTGATGTAGTTAAAAGAGGACGACTCGTTTCGTTGATCCTGGATATTGAGGTTTCCACCGTATTGTAGAGCCAGCAATTAACCGAACGCTTTTTTAGCATTAGCCTGTTTACCTCTTTGGCCACAATACCTCCTCCGCATGAAATAATCTGATTCTCATCCAATAATATTTCTCTTAATACATTTTCTTCCAATTCACGAAAATATGATTCTCCATACTTGTCAAATAATAATGGTATATCCATGCCACTTTTGTTAGAAATATATTCATCAATATCAACAAATTTAAGTTTACATTTTGCAGCTAATAATTTACCAACAGTTGTTTTCCCAGTTCCCATAAATCCAACCAGTGCTATATTATTCATAGGCAAATCCATGATATTCGGTTGATACAGCTGCAAATGTGATAGCATTCCGGAGGACTTCATTTATTAAAATTTATCTGGGTTCGCGAATGATATCTTTTTGAGCATATCGGATAACTCCTTTAAACTAATTGTTAAAATTACAGCTTCTCCTAATTGATTAAGTATAATATAATCAATTGAGGATTGATTTCGTTTTTTATCGGCAGCAAGGCTTTCAATTAACGCTGGAAACAATTGCTCATCAATAGATATCGGGAGATAGTATTGATGTAAAAGAGCACAAATTCTATCCATATCAGCATTAGAAATATTACCTTTTATTTGAGAAATTTTCAGAGCGATAACCATCCCAATACTAATTGCTTCTCCATGGTTATATTCTGAAGATATTTTCTCGATGGCGTGCCCAAATGTGTGCCCGAAGTTTAAGATTTTGCGACGGCCCTTTTCATTTACATCTTCATTTACAATATTCGCTTTAATTGCCACACATTTGGCAATCAATTTTTTGAACGCATCTAAATCGCAATTAGAGTAATGGCGGTGGTTTAACCCCACATCGTCAATTATTGATTTATCGCTGATCAACCCATATTTGATGATTTCAGCGAAACCGGCATTTAATTCCCGATTAGAAAGTGTCTTTAAAAACCGAACATCGCATATTACAAATTCAGGCTGATTAAAAGTACCTATAATATTCTTGTAGCGTTGAAAATTTACACCATTTTTTCCGCCGATGGCAGCATCTACCTGTGCTACTAATGTTGTAGCCACAAAGCCAAAACGAACGCCGCGCATATATGTTGAGGCTATAAACCCAGCAATGTCGCATACAATTCCACCACCAACACCCAAAATAAAAGTATGTCTGTCTGCTTCAAATTCGATAAGTTTCGCGTAAACACCGGCTAAGGTATTTAATGTTTTTTCGGGTTCACCGGATCGAATTGATATCAACTTATATTGGCTAAAGATGTGGCCATAGAGGCTGTTCACATTTTCATCGATTATAATTACCACATTCGATTCTGGCAACAAGTCCCTTAACCTTTCCAGGGAACTCTCGATAAATATATCAGAAGATAGTCCGTTGTAGTTGATTTTTATCGCTTCCATCTTCCTGTTTTAAACTATTCATAATCGCATTTTGGTTGTTAATCGATTCTATATGAATTGCATTGAAAACAATATCGATAAACTCCTTGCTTAAACTAAACTGTGCTGCTTTTTGTTCAGCTTTATTTATAATCTCTTCCCAACGATTTCTTTGAAGGATCGTAATGTTATTCTCTTTTTTATACCGTCCAATTTCTTTAGCAATAGCCATTCTTTGTCCTAGCAATTCTATAAGACTTTCGTCGTAATTATCAACTTTTGCCCTTAATTCTTCGAGTATGTGAATAAAATTTACGTCGGTTGAGTTCTCATCACGGTAAATAAGTTGCGCGAGCAAATCCACAAGCTGAGCAGGGGTAATTTGTTGTTTGGCGTCACTCAATGCCAAATCAGGAGTGGGATGCACTTCAATCATTAAACCATCGTAATCCAGGTCCAGTGCTTTTTGCGCGATCTCCAGGAGGTATTCACGCGTACCTGAAATATGACTTGGGTCGCATATCATAGGAATATCAGGCAAACGGCGTTTCATTTCAATAGGGAGTTGCCACAAAGGCTGATTTTTATAGCGAAGCTTTTCGTAGCTGGTAAACCCTCTGTGTATCAACCCGATATTCTGAATACCTGCTTTCTGAATTCGCTCATAGGCGCCTTGCCATAGTTCAATATCAGGGTTTACCGGATTTTTTATGAATACAGTAACATCCACTCCCGATATTGCATCTGCAAGTTCCTGCATCGAAAATGGATTTCCTGAAGTCCGTGCACCAATCCACATGATGTCAATTCCGTATTTCAGGGCTTCGTATACATGTTTTGCGGTTGCAACTTCAGTGGCCGTTTTCAACCCGGTTTCCTGTTTCACCTGTCTGAGCCATTTCAGCCCTTCGTTACCGATTCCTTCGTACGAACCCGGACGCGTGCGTGGTTTCCAGATACCAGCTCTGTAAGCATTCACCTTACCCGATTTTGCCAAATCCCGGGCGCAGTTCATCACTTGCTCTTCCGATTCGGCACTGCATGGCCCGGCTATGATGAATGGTTTTTCCAAAACCAGCCCACTTTCTCCGCCTGGTAATATATTAAGGTCTTTCATAACTTTACTTATTTAATATTTCTTTAATTCTATTTGATTTTTTTATAACATTATACATTTCTTCAATTCTTTGCTCCTTTATATATATTTTTAATTCCTGCAATTTGTCAATATAATTATTTAGTGCCGTTAAAACATTTTTATTATTTTGCATAAATATTGGCGCCCAGGTATCTGCAGAACTTTTTGCAAGTCTCACCGTTGATTCAAATCCTCCGCTTGCCAGGTTAAATATGTTTTTTTCATCTTCCTCTATATCCATCACAGTGAGGGCTAATGCAAATGAACTTATATGTGAAATATGTGAAACATATGCCACATGAACATCATGGCTGGTTCCTGTCATTTCAACAACATCCATCTTCAAAACATCATACATTTTCCTTACAATATTAACTGCTTCCTCGCTGCTTTCTTCCACATTACACAGAATTGTTGTTTTATGATCGAATAAACCAGAAAGTGCTGCTGAAGGTCCTGAGAATTCAGTTCCTGCCATTGGGTGCGAAGCCACAAAGTTTTTTCTGTTTGGATGAAATCTAATGCTTTCTATAATCTGTTCTTTGGTAGAGCCCATATCTGTCACTGTTTGTGCTTTGACTCTATTCAGGATTTCAGGCAGAATTAAAATCGTGGCATCAACAGGTGTGGCTATTATGATTAATTCTGAATTATCAATTCCTTGTTCAAGCGTTACAATTTCATCAACAATCTTAAGTTTCAAAGCTAACTCTGCATTTTCAGGGTTTATGTCGACTCCATAAATATGATTTGCAAAGTTCCTTTTTTTAAGATCTTTTGCAATAGAGCCACCAATTAAACCTAAACCTATTATTACTATTTTCATTAAATTTATTTATTAAAAAGATTAATAA
>DASVHX010000012.1:0-9564 GCA_036382355.1 Bacteroidales bacterium | reverse complement strand
CTTTGTGGTACAAATCAAGCAAAGCTGCGAAAACCTTCCGGTCCAGAGTTGGATTGTAGTTTTTGAAAAATCCGGCAGCAGATTTCTTCAATTGTTCCAACGTTTTATCGATGTCTTCGGACTTGGTATCCTTTGCTTTACTCAGCATCATCAAGCCATTGAAACTATATATAAAGCGAACAATTTCCACACCCAGTCCGGCTTCGGTTACATAATTGGCCGCAACATTCAGTGGTGATATCTTAGCATAGTCCTGTTGAAAAGCATCAATTAGACCACCATATTTTTGCTTTCGGTCTGCGTCTGAATCGGCCCAGGCAGTGAACTCAGCTTCGATCTGCTGTTTTTTATGTATGGCATCCAGGCGTTTTATTCCGCGGCTTTCGCCGATCATCTTTTTCCAGTAATTAGCCACACCGGCATATTTGGCCGAATATTGTATGCGTACCAGTGGGTCAGCATTCATTGCCTCTTCCATTATCTGCAGGCGGGTCTGTCGCAGCAGCACTGATTTTGGGTTTTCGTCCTCGGTAATCATTTTCACGGCAAAAGATGGCAGATATTCCTGCGTAGTTCCAGGGTAGCCGAAAACAAATGTAAAATCATCTTTCTGAACACCTTTGAGCGAAACCTTCAGATGCGACTTTGGTTTGTAGGGAACATTATCTTTCGAATATTCTGCAGGTTCATTATTTTTGTTGGCATAGATGCGAAACACTGAAAAATCGCCGGTATGCCGGGGCCACATCCAGTTGTCGGTATCGCCACCGAATTTACCGATATTCGATGGGGGTGCACCCACCAGCCGCACATCGGTATAAGTTTCGGTGAGGAAAAGGTAAAACTCATTCCCATAATAGAAGGGTTTAACCCTTGCTTTGTAATGCGTGCCTTCAGTCGCTTTCTTTTCAATCGATTGAATATTTAATTTTATGATTGAATCGCGGACACTTTCGCGTAAATTAGCCGTAATATCCTGAAGAGCCTGACTGGTAACATCGGCCATGCTGATGAGCAGCGTTACCGATAAACCTGTGTTGGGAAGCTCCTCACCCAGGTTGTTAGCCCAAAAACCATCCGTGAGATAGTCCTGTTCCAGGGAACTATGTTTTTGGATAGATCCATAACCACAGTGGTGGTTAGTAAGCACCAGTCCTTTATCCGAAACGATTTCGGCTGTGCACCCGCCTCCAAAAAGCAGGATGGCATCCTTAAGGCTCGAATGGTTTATGCTGTATATATCTTCAGCGGAAATACGCATTCCCATACTCTTCATATCACTTTCATTCAATTGTTGCAGCAGCGTTGGCAGCCATATGCCTTCTTTTGCTGATGCCCTGAAAATGGTAAAGACTGCCAGCAGTGTAAGGAGGAATGTTCTTTTCATGGGGATAAAGTATAAAGTTTATAAAGTATAAAGTTTATAAAACAGAACGTGGTGATTTTTTAGGTTGACTTTTCACTTTCTACTTTCTACTTTCTACTTATTTAACCGCAATCGTTTCAATCTCAATAAGCGCGCCCAAAGGCAGTCTTACTACACCGAATGCAGCACGGGCAGGATTATCATGCGTATAATAACTGCCATACACCTCATTCATGGCCGCGAAGTTGTCCATATCGCTGAGCAGGCACACTGACTTTACCACATCTTTAAAAGTATAGCCGGCTGCTTCGAGTAAGGCGCCAATATTCTTCATCACCTGTTCGGTCTGTTCCTTAATGCCGCCTTCAACCAATTTGCCAGTGGCGGGATTGATAGGCACCTGCCCCGAAATATACAGTGTTCCGTTAGCTTCCACAGCCTGACTATAAGGGCCAATAGCTTTAGGCGCATGCGCTGTAAAAATTATCTTCTTCATAATTGAGTTGTTGTTTTAACGTATTATTCTTTCAGTCAAAAGTACAAAAGTTAACGCTCCTTGGGGTGTATTTTGCAGCAGCACGTTTATTTTGAAGGGAATTTGTTGTTCGGATAAAAACAGGTAAGTTTATAGTTTATTTCTGTTACCTTCGGCAAAGGTTTAAAAGGACAATCCTTTCAAATATACTCACGCTATTATAGCCCGCCATTATCGGACTTTTAAGCAAATGAAATGCTCTGATACACCTTATTTGGCGGCCTGGAGCCATAGCTCAGGAGAGTATATGCACGCAATGTTTTATGGCATGGGCAGTATGTTCAACTTGATGTCTGTAAACCCCTGCCAACACTGGGAAAGAAAAGTATCTGCTTATAAAATTACCTTACTACTTTTTTGACCATTAACATATATCATGTTTAGGATAAAATATATTTTTTTGCTGCTCGTAATCATATATTTATGTTTACCTGCCTATGGAATTGCTTCGCGTACAAGCGATAGTCTCAGGCAATTAATAGCTCATCCACCCGACAAAATTACTAAGGCTGATGCATTCGGTGCAATGGCACGAGAAATCAGGTTTTCTCATCGCGACTCCGCATTTGTTTATGCCCGCCAGAGCAAGGATCTTTCAGCCAGCATAAGCTACTTGCCCGGTATATCGCGTGCGCTGAATATTTTAGGCGTACTCTTTTTGGATATTGGTAATGAAACCAAAGCAATGGAATATTTTCTGCAATCGTTGCGTATATGTGAACAAACAAAGGATAAACCTGGCTTGGCGCGTTGCTACAATAATATAGGCCTCGTATTAAGTAATCAGAAAATGAATAAGAAGGCATTATCTTATTACTTAAAGTCGTTGCAGATGGAAGTGGAGATGAAAAACAAGCTGGGCATTGCACAAAGCCTGGATAATATCGCGTTACACTTCAATGATATCGGCGATTACCCGCAGGCAATAACTTATTCTTTGCGTTCTTTGGAACTCTATAAGCAATTAGGAATTAAATCAGGGCTGGCTGAGATATTAAACACGCTTGGACTTACATATGATAAACAGAAGAAATACCTAAAGGCTCTCGATTATTATAACCAGTCATTAAACATTGAGGAGCAAATTCATGACAATCCCGGCATCGCGACAACTGCTTACAATATTGCCATGATTCATCAGTCCTTAGGAAATATAGCTGCAAGCAACAGGTTAAACGACAGAGCTTTAAAATTTGCGAAGTCATTACAGAATTTTGAATTGGTGAGCAAGTGTGCTGTTGCAAAATCGCAAAACCTGGAAAAGACAGGAGAATACAAAGCCGCGCTCCATTATCTGAAACTATCACAATCTATCAATGACAGCCTTGCCGATGCAGGAATGGATCGAAAGATACAGGAAATGGAGCAGGCTTACGAAATTGAAAAGCAGCAGTCGCAGATCGCACTTCTAGAGAAAGATAATATCATACAGCAGAAATTTGCTGAGCGGCAGATGCTGCAGCGCAACCTAATGATAGGAGGATTTCTTGTTGTTGCTCTTTTTGCTTTTTCCCATTTTAGATCCAGCAGGCGCCATAAAAAAACAAATAAATTGTTGGCTCAGCGAAACCTTGAAATAGTGAGGCAGCAGAAAGATCTGGCTGCAAGTCATAAGGAGATAATCCGCCAACGCGATGTATTGAAACTGAGCAATGTTGACAAGGACAAGTTTTTCTCCATTGTAGCGCATGATTTAAAAAGCCCGTTTACAAGCATGTTGGGATTTTCGGAGATATTAGCCGAGGATTACAAAGAGTTGAGTGATAAAGAACGACAAGAAATTGCTACTGACATTCATTCATCCATCAAAACGGGGTTTAACCTGCTGGAAAACTTACTGGCCTGGGGAAGTCTCCAGATAGGAAGGATCGAGTTTGCACCCAACCAACTTAAGCTGAGGACGGAAGTTGACGAAGTATTAAAATTGCTGCAAACAATCGCTTTGCATAAAAAAATAGGCATTTATAACGAAGTGGAACCTGGCATAATTGTGGAAGCTGATGCTAATATGTTACATTCCGTACTGAGGAACCTTATCTCCAATGCATTGAAATATACAAACCATGGTGGCAAGATCCGGATTTCGGCTACAACATCAACTATATCTGGAATGATCCAGATTGCAGTGATTGATTCTGGTATTGGAATGAGTCGGGATGACATAGGAAAATTATTTTCGCCTGAGATAAGTTTCAGCACCAGGGGAACAGCTAACGAAACTGGAACAGGGCTCGGTTTATTACTATGCAGCGAAATGATTGCCAAACATGGAGGACAAATAAGCGTGCAAAGCACACCAGGCAAAGGAAGTACTTTCTTCTTTAATTTACCTGCAACTCATAAACATGAATTAGACATCCAACGCATTCATTAATATGAATGATGAAGCCAAAAGCAAAGCCCAGCTTATAACCGAGATTAAACAAATCCGCCTCCAATACGATAGGTTGCAGCGGTTTGAGCAGGCTTTGCTGGAAAGCGAAAGCCGCTATAAGTCGTTGTACACTCTTATTCGGTTGTTGAGTGATAATATGTCGGATATGCTTTGGTCGAAGGACCTCGAAAACCGCTACCTGTTTGCGAATAAAGCCATGTGCGACAAACTGCTCATTGCTTCGGATATACAGGAGCCTATTGGGAAAACTGACCTGTTCTTTGCTGAGCGCGAGCGTGAGAAACATCCTGAGCGCAAGGACTGGCATACCTTTGGCGAAATTTGTGCCGATTCCGATATTGAGATACGCAAGAGCCTTAAACCCGGACGCTTTGACGAATATGGCAACGTAAAAGGTGAATTCCTTTTTCTGGATGTGTTAAAAGCTCCTCTTATTGATGAAAAAGGTAATATGATTGGGGTAGTTGGAAGCGCCCGCGATGTTACAAAGGAGAAATTAATAGCGCAAGAGCTAAATGCCAGCGAGGAGCGCTATAAAACCCTTATCTCCAATCTTCCGAATTATGTGATCGTTCATGTAAATGGAAAGATTGTATTCATTAATAATCTGAGCATAATCACACTAGGATACCCGTTAGAGGAAATTATCAATTCATCCATTCTCGACTATGTGGATAAACCATATCGTAAACTGGCTGCAGATAATCTTCGCAAGCGGATAAAAGGGGAGGATATTCCTGATTATGAACTTAAAATCTGCACCCGTTCCGGTCGCAAGATCGATGTCCTCCTCAGGGGAGCTACCATCATATACCAGCATGAGCAAGCTTTTATAGTAGTGCTTACCGATATTACTGAGCGAAAAAAGGCTGAAGATGCCCTCCGGCTCAGCGAAGAAAAATACAGACAACTTTCCGAGCTTTCCATCGATGTGATATGGCAAACGGATTTGAACCTGAAGTACACTTATGTGAGTCCTGCCATCGAAAAAATCAGGGGATTCACTCCGGGGGAATATATGCAATTACCTCCCGAGAAGATTTATTCAGCCGAATCGCTCAGAAAAGTGCGCAAAATATATAAGGAGCTTTTAAACGAAGCTCTGAATGGCACCTTTGGCGATCTCGACAGGGCGGTAGTTCTCGATCTGGAATATTACCATAAAGATGGATCACTTCAGCAGGGCGAAATAAGAGCACGGTTTATCTGGAATGAGGAAGGAAAACCTATTGGTGTACAGGGTATAACGCGTGATGTTACCGATCGTAAGATAACCGAAAAAGCACTGAAAGAAAGTGAAAACACTTACCGCGAGCTCTTTAATTTTATGAGTGATGCTGCTTACATACTGGATGAAAATGGTATTTTCCTGGATGTAAACCAGGGCGCTGTAAATATGTATGGTTACTCCCGCGAAGAATTGATTGGGCAGACTCCTGAAATGTTATCTGCTGACGGCAGGAATGATATGGGAAAAACCTTGGCATATATCCGGGAAGCCTTCGCAGGGAAGTCTCAAAATTTTGACTGGTGGGGAAAACGCAAGAACGGTGAAATATTTCCAAAAGATGTCGTGGTGAACAAAGGAAGTTATTTTGGGAAAGATGCCGTGGTAGCTATCGCCCGCGATATAACCGAACGGAAGAATATAGAAGAGCAACTTAAAGCATATGCCAACGAACTGAAGGACCTCAATGCTACGAAAGATAAATTCTTTTCCATCATTGCCCACGATCTCAAAGGCCCATTCAATGCAATACTTGGCTTTTCAGATCTGCTTGCCGAGAGCTACGATGACTTTAGCGAGGAGGAGAAAATGAATTTTATTCAGAATATAAAAATCGCTTCTGATAGCACTTATAAACTTCTCGAAAATTTGCTCGATTGGTCGCGGCTGCAAACAGGCAAGATTAATCCCACGCCTGAGATGATAGACCTGAGCCTGCTTACCCTGGAAAATATTTCGGTGCTCAAATCAATGGCCGACAATAAACGGATTAAGCTATACTCTTCGATACAATACAACACAAGGGCTTTTGCTGATGCAAACATGGTACGGACCATATTACGCAACCTGATGTCGAACGCAATTAAATTTACACGCCCCGGTGGCGAAGTAAATATCAGCTCTACCGAAGATAATGCCATGGTCCAGATTTGCGTGTGGGATAATGGTATAGGTATCTCAGCAGCAAGGCTGGGAATGTTATTCCGTATCGACGAAAAACTTTCGACCAAAGGAACTGCCAACGAAACAGGAACAGGCCTCGGATTGCTGCTTTGCAAGGAAATGATCGAAAGACAGGGTGGCCATCTATGGGTGGAAAGCGAAACAGGACAAGGAAGCCGGTTCTATTTTACACTTCCGGTGGAGCCAGCTTGAGGGTAAAGTTAATAACTAAAAACTAAAAGTTAAAAGTTTGTGTCTGAAATTGGTCAATGTCGTAAGGATTGCATTTTAGAAATTAGAAATTAGAAATTAGAAAAAACCTTATACGCTCCAGGGCTAATATAGAGTACTATCTCTAAAGTCCTTCTTCTTCTTCAGTTTCAGATCCTGCAGCAAAGTCGATTTTATATTCAACTGGAAGTTCCAGCTTTTGAGATAGCCATCTGGTATCCAATTGAAGCGCATTTCCCAGCAATGCAGGTCGCGGTGTACATTCAGCGATGTTACCGATCTTTTATGATTCACAAAATCGTAACCTGAGCTCACTGAAATTTTCCACTTTGGCGTAATGCTTAAATCCCCACTGATTCCCAGGGTCTGCACCACTTTATGATTCCGCTTTTCGAATCTGGGATCATAACTGCCGGTATAGTTTAAGTTGTAGTTAAAATTAAGACTCCAGGGATTATTCCAATCAATAAAACTATCAGGTTCGTTCACTACTTCATCTATTTCCCCTTGCGTTCCCTTGGAAAGATCAGGTGCTTTAGTTTTCTTTTTTTCCTTCGATTTCAGGCTCCAGTTAAGGCCCAAACTCCAGTTTGAGTTTTCGAGGCGGAACAGCCTGTGGTTAACGTCCCATTCAAAGCGGTTCAACCTATGTCCCAGCGTATCCTTCACATAAGGGTCCAGGCTACTGGAATATTGAATCCTTAGGTTTTTAAATAATGTCGTATTTCCCGACATCGTAAGCGGCGACCACCTGAGCGAATCGGCGGCAATGTTGTAAGATATACCGAGTCTGAAACTCTCAAGAAGTTTTATTTTGCGTGTGCCTGTAATGGTGTCCTTAAGGGATCGCACTTTCATCTCCAGGTTATTGTTCAATCCAAAGTTAATGCTGCCCGATTTACCTAATGGGGGTATTCCATAAAGGGCAGCGTAAGAGCCGTAATTGAATATCGAATATTTTATGGTATTGCCTTTATTATCACTTTGCACTGTTTTGTAATAACCTAATTGCTCGCGGCTGAAATCGGGCCTGAGGGAAAAGCCAATACTTGGGTTCATCACATGCCTGATGGCCCGGACAGGTCCTTTTTTGAATTGCACCATGCCATATACGGTTGTTGTTATACTCGAATTGAAACTGTAATCGCGTGCAGCTTTAAATCCGCTCAAAGTATCCGTTTTGATGTGCGGAGGGATCTTCTTACTGCCGACATAAGTTGTATCAGCTATCCATGTATTATTGAGGTATTGCATATACCAGCGTTCTGTATAATTGATAGAGTTGGTCATTGTAAAATACTTAAACAATTTTATCGAACTGCTTACCGGTATGATATGTTGCATCCCGTTCTTAAACTGTTTTAACGATTCGGGCCTGAAAAGCAAAGAATCGTAAGTGTTAATCTCGTTACGGGCATTCATATTATATTTAACACTAATATCTTCGTACCATTTACGCTGCCCCAGTGTGGTTTTGCTTCGGAAAGGATAGAATTGGTTAGCCGAAAAGGCAATTTCGGGTAGTGTAATATTAATTGTTTTGTTGCTGGTGTTCTGGCTGTGTCGCGCTGCTAATGATAAGCGGTAGTTTGGCCCTAATGTAACATCGTACGAAACGCTTGAACTTAACTGATTGGATACATGTTCACGCATGGTTGCAGGATTTTTGCTGTCGAATTTACTTGTTCCTGCATTAACATTTGCCGAGAAAACGCTGTTTGGCCTTGCCTTGGGATCCTGCCTGTGCGACCAGGTTATCCTGAAGTCGCGGTTCTTTGTATAGCCGGGTATTCCTTTTTCTCCATCTACATTAATAGCATAGCTGAAATTGAACGAGCCATTGTACCTATATCGCTTCTTGTAGTTAAAAGTGGGTTTCAACGCCCAGCTTCCACGCGAATAGATGTCGCCAACAAGTTTCAGGTCCATATAATCGCTTATCCCCCAGTAATAACCGCCATTCTCCAGGTAAAAACCGCGTGTGGAAGCTTCACCGTAAGTAGGAATAATAATGCCCGAACTCTGGCCTTTTTTATTCGGGAACATGCCAAATGGCAGCCCGATTGGTAATGGAACTCCTTCAATAGACATATATGCCGGACCGGTTATGATCTTGTTGCCAGGTATAACCTTTGCCCTGGTATACCTGATCTCGAAATGTGGTTCATCCAGGCTACAGGTAGTATATGATCCATTTTTAATATCCATCACTCCATTGTTCATTTTCTTCACAGTGGCGCCATGCAGGTATCCTTCTCCTTCTTTTGTGATAACACTATAAATGAGCCCTTTGCGCGACTTGTAATTGTAGTTGATTGTTTTGGAGCGGAATGTCTGGCTAGCCTGTTTAAATTCAGGTGTGCCAATTTCTTTACCGGTACTGTCGCTTATCCCTTTAGCAGAAATGATGTTCTTTTTAAAATCGATTTCCACCCGCGCTGCTTTTAGCCCGATATCTTCGTAAGCAATTTCGGCTTTGTTATAAAGATATACTTTTTGTTCGCGGAGGTTGAATGCAATGGAGTCGACAGATTTGTAATCGACCTTGGCGTCAATGGCAGACTTGCTTTTGCCGGCTTTGGATGTTCGTGCTATGCTGTCAGCACTAATGATGAGTGTATCCGGGGTAGCAGCAGCGATAGTATCCTGCGCCATGGAAACCCGTATTCCGGTAAATAAAGTAAGCAGAATAAGCAGAGTTTTTAACGATCTGCCTGTTCGTAACTTAGTTGGTAGTGCAATGTATAGGTTCAATTAAGCGTTATATTTGTAAAGGAAAAGCTTTTTGTTACCATCAAAAATCGCACCGACCACTGTTGATCTTGTTCCTGATGCAATAATACCGGTACCTTTGCTCGAAATAACAG
>DASVHX010000011.1:0-5872 GCA_036382355.1 Bacteroidales bacterium | reverse complement strand
CTCGATACGGGCCGCTATAAGGCATTTTTATCGGAAGCCCTGAATGTGTCGCCAAAGGACATCCACTCATTATTGCTTGGCGGACATGGCGACACAATGGTTCCATTGCCACGTCACACCTCGGTTTCGGGTATCCCCATTACAGAATTGCTGAACAAGGAAGAAATTGATAAAATTGTAGAGCGCACTAAAAAAGGTGGAGGCGAACTTGTAAACCTGATGGGAACGTCGGCATGGTATGCTCCGGGTGCTGCTGCTGCCCAGATGGTAGAAGCTATCGTGGACGATCAGCAACGTGTATTCCCTGTTTGCACACTCCTCAATGGCGAATATGGCTTGAAAGATGTTTACCTGGGAGTGCCAGTAAAATTAGGCGCCAACGGAATCGAAGAAATTATCGAACTAAAATTAAACAAAGAGGAATCAAAAGCACTCGAAGATTCTGCCAATTCAGTGAAATCGATGTTAAAAGTACTCGACGACATGCACCTTTTCGACGATTAACATCTATTCAAGAAATATAACCATTACAAAACCGGGGCTTACGTTCCGGTTTTTTTTGGGCACATTCATCTGAACATTAAATTAATCTGGCAGGGCGTAGGTAATTAATCTGCAACTCTTCTCTCACTTCACTTTACGTGACGTTCGGTATATGGAGTTTCGTCAGGGATGGCAGCATCGACAGCCTGTAAATGATATCTAATCAATGAAGGTTATTGCTCAGCATTTCTTTGGCAGGTTCGGCTTATAGTTTACTTATAATCAAAAGATAATCCACAACGGGGCAACTACTTTCCTGGCAATTATGGTATCGGGCTATAGTGTTTTATCCACTAACAGGCTTATAATTCTTTTTGCATCTAAAGACCAGTTACTTGATTGAGAATAGACTTCCCGACAAATCTTATTTCTGTATATTTGTGCATGTTATGAATTTTTCGGACAAAGCAAATCCAGAACACGTGAGAAACCCTTCCGGGGCTTTTCCGGATGTATAAATTGTCGCTGCACTATGGAGAGAATTAACATGGACGTATTTTAAATGCAAATAATATGAAAAACTTACCATTAATCTTACTTCTGATATTTTTCTCGGGGCATACGGTTCAATCACAAACCTTTTATAAGGGCGGAGACCTTTCGTATGTTAAAGAACTTGAAGGTTGTGGAGTGCAATGGAAAGAAAACAATACCGATAAAGACATTTTATCCATATTTAAGGATAACGGAGCTAATATAGTCAGGTTCAGAATCTGGCACACGCCCACAACCGGGAATAACGGATATACGGATACCGAATCGATGATTTCCAGGGCAAAAGCAAAAGGCTTGAAAGTGATACTCGATTTTCATTATTCTGATACCTGGGCGGATGCAGGAAAACAGAAATGTCCTGCTGCCTGGATTTCAGTTGTGAATAATAATTCAGTTTTGTCAGATTCTCTTTATAATTACACTAAGAAGACATTACAGACTTTAAAAGATAAGGGGCTCATGCCTGAATTTGTGCAGGTTGGCAATGAAACCAATGGGGGAATGTGTTTCCCGGGCGATGGCACTGTTACATGGCCAACAGAGTGGGCAAAACAGACCTTGCTTTTTAACGCCGGGATCAGGGCCGTCCGGGACGTTGATGTTAGTACAAAAATTATTTTGCACGTTGCAGATCCTAATAATGCTGAATGGTGGGCAGGACAATTAAATAGCAATGGGGTTACAGGGTACGATATTCTTGGGGTTTCTTTCTATCCCATTTGGCATACTAACAAAACGATAAACGATTTTGGGACTATAATCACCAATATTAGAAACACCTACCAAAAGGATGTAATGGTGGTTGAAACGGGCTTGCCATGGACCAATTCCTGGGACGACAACACTACGAACGTGATGAACGGTGTTCCAGCCGCTTATGGCTCAACCCCTTCACCCGAAATTCAGGCGCAATGGCTTACCGATTTGTCCAATAAAATGGTGGCTACCAGAGGAATTGGGATTGTGTATTGGGAACCCGATTGGGTGGCTAGTAATGTAACCGCCTGCCCCGCTGAGTTCGGTGGTTCTTCCTGGGAAAATGTCGCTTTGTTTGATTTCAGTAATAACCTTATGACTAATGGTGGTATTAAATTTTGTCAACTAACCACTGGGATCAACTTGCCAACTGCAAAGTCTGATAATCTTTCATTATCTGTCTTTCCAAATCCTGAAAACGATGAACTAAACGTTCAGTTTAATGCTAAATCCGCTGCAAAAGCGTTGCTTGAAATTTATGATGTGCAAGGCAGGATTATAAAGGCTTTTGCTGAGAAACCAGTTATAGGTTCAAATAAATTTACTTTAAATATAAGTGAATTGAGGAATGGTTCCGGGATATTTGTTTTGCGCTTAATCCAAAACGAAGTGTCATATAATCAAAGCTTTATTTTAAACAGATAATATTTTACTCCCTAATATAATGACGGATATGAAAAAGCTTATTGTTTCACTTACAGTCTGGTTCATTTTGCCACTGTGTCTGGATGCGGCATTATTTGCCCAGTCTTCAGTACAAAGGAAAAAAATAAATTTTGACCGCGACTGGAAATTCCATCCCGGTCATGCTTCCGATCCTTCAAAGGATTTTAATTTCAAGGTGGCCAACCTGTTTTCTAAAACAGGAAAGGCCGGGGGAACTGCCGTTGATCCAGAGTTTGACGATAAAGACTGGCAAAGTCTCGATTTGCCGCATGATTGGGCCGTGGAACTTCCTTTTGAGGATTCTCCCAACTTCGATGTAATGGCTCATGGATACAAGCCTGTGGGAGGTTTATATCCTCAGAACAGCGTTGGATGGTACCGCAAATCATTTCTTATCGCTAAGCCCGATTCGGGGCAGCGCTTTGCCATCCAGTTCGACGGGATATTCCGCGATGCTATGGTCTGGGTTAACGGATTTTACTTAGGAACCAACGAAAGTGGCTATATCGGTGTCAATTATGATATAACAGATTATATCAGTTTTGGCAAGCCTAATGTGGTGGTTGTGCGCGTTGATGCTACCCAATACGAAGGCTGGTTTTATGAAGGTGCAGGTATTTACCGTCATGTCTGGCTTCAACAATACAACAACCTGCATATAGCTCAGGATGGCGTTTTTGTTTATACTGATGTTAAAGGAAATTCGGCTACAATAAACGTAGAGACAACTATTGATAATCAAACATTGGCACCTGCAGGCTGTTCGGTTCAGACTTTGATTTTGGACCGGAATGGTCATAAAATAGCCCAGTCGGCAGAGCAACCTCTTTCGTTAGCCTTGAATGAAAAAGGAACGGCAAAGCAGCAGTTATCTTTAAAATCCCCCAGGCTCTGGTCGTTGGAAGATCCATATCAATATAGGGTTGTAAGTATCGTTAAATCTGGTAACAAAGTATTAGACAAGGTAACTACTAAGTTTGGAGTCCGCACTGTAGTTATGGATGCAGTCAATGGTCTTTTCTTAAATGGCAAAAACATTAAAATTAAGGGTGTGAATTGCCATCAGGATCATGCTGGTGTAGGCAGTGCTTTGCCTGATTATCTTCAATATTACAGGATAAAGCTGCTTAAACAACTGGGCGCAAATGCATATCGCACGAGCCATAATGCCCCAACACCGGAATTATTACAGGCTTGCGATAGTTTAGGGTTGCTGGTCCTGGACGAAACCCGCTTACTTAATTCCAGTCCTGAATATATGAACCAGTTCGAAAGGCTTATCCTTCGCGACCGAAGTCATCCTTCCGTCTTCATGTGGTCAATTGGCAATGAGGAAGGTTATGTTCAGCGCAGCAGTGTTGGTAAGCGTCTTGCTTTGTCATCCATTGCCAAACTGAAGGAGCTTGATCCAACCCGGACTTGCACCTATGCTGCGGATGTTGCCAACGAATTTGCAGGTATTAATGAGGTTATCCCGGTTCGGGGATTTAATTACCGTGTTGCGGGCTTAAAGCCTTATCATATTGACCATCCAAACCAACCAATTATTGGGACGGAGATGGGAAGTACCGTCACAACGCGCGGTATCTATGCTAAAGATACGATCATTGGATATGTTCCCGACCAGGATATTACCGCTCCCTGGTGGGCATCGAAAGCTGAAGCGTGGTGGCCCGTGGCTGCCGAAAATCCCTGGATGATTGGCGGTTTTATCTGGACCGGATTTGATTATCGTGGTGAACCCACGCCATACAAATGGCCCAACATTAACTCTCATTTTGGGATAATGGATATATGCGGTTTCCCGAAGAATATATATTATTACTACCAATCATGGTGGACTGATGATGATGTGCTACATATCTCTCCTCACTGGAACTGGAAGGGGAAAGAAGGTGAACCCATTAATGTTTGGGTGAATACCAATGCTGATAATGTGGAGTTATTCCTGAACGGGAAAAGTCAGGGCAAGAAAGATATGCTGCGTAACAGCCACCTCGAATGGAATGTCCCTTATGAAACAGGAACTTTGGAAGCCGTTGCAATGAAGAAAGGAAGAAAAATTACGGCAAAAATAGCAACGACGGACGAACCATTCGAATTAATGGTAACACCTTATAAAACAACTATGTTTGCCGATGGGAAAGACGCCACGGTAATTAATGTATCCGTCATCGACAAGCAAGGTCGTGAAGTTCCTGATGCGCAAAACCTGGTAACATTCGCCTTAAAAGGAGATGCAAAAATAATTGGAGTCGGTAATGGCGATCCCAGCAGTCATGAGCCCGATAAGTGTGCTACTGGAACCTGGCAGCGAAAATTATTCAACGGTAAGTGCCAGTTAATCTTACAATCGGGTTATACCAAGGATATTATTAAGCTGGAGGCAAAATCAGAAGGCCTGCACCCTGCTTCTACTGAAATACATTCCATTCCTCCATTTTCACCGGCTTCAACCCTGGGAGTTAATAAAACCGCTGCCAAAGAACCAGTGGAAAAGAAGAACATTGGTAAAATGCTTGGCGCTGATATTTCCTTCTTACCACAACTCGAGGATCGTGGAATGAAGTTTTATGATAATGGTCAACAAAAAGATGCCATTGAGATATTGAAAGATCATGGATTTAACTATGTACGGTTGAGGATTTTCAATAATCCTTCCACCGAAAAGGGTTACTCGCCCGGAAAAGGTTTCTGCGACCTGGAACATACCAAACAAATGGCTGCCAGGATTAAAAAGGCCGGGTTGAAGTTGTTGCTCGACTTTCATTACAGCGATTATTGGGCCGATCCTCAGCAGCAATATAAACCGGCTGCCTGGGAGGGCCTGGATTTCAACCATCTTACAGTTGCCCTGAAAGACTATACCAAAACGGTTCTCCTGGCCTTAAAGGAACAAGGGACATTACCCGATATGGTGCAGATTGGCAATGAGATAAATCATGGTATGGTTTGGCCGGAAGGGCATATCAGTCATCCGGATAGCCTGGCAAGCCTGGTTAAAGCCGGGATAGAAGGCGTAAAAGAAGTGGACCCTTCAATTATTATTATGTTGCATATAGCGCTTGGCGGACAAAATGATGAGTCTGTTTTTTGGCTTAATAACATGTTTGCACGTGGCGTAGACTGCGATATCATAGGTTTGTCCTATTATCCCAGGTGGCACGGTACATTAGAAGATTTGAACTTTAACCTGAACGATTTAATCCGGCGATACAACAAGTATATGAATGTGGTTGAATACTCGCACAAAAAAGGCGAAGTAAACGATATAGTCTTTAACCTGCCTGATAGTAAAGGTACCGGAACATTTATATGGGAGCCGTTAAGTACCTGGGAGTCCATTTTTGATAAAGATGGAAAATCAAATGAATTGATAAATATTTACGATGAGGTAAGCCGGAAATATCTG
>DASVHX010000010.1:0-4779 GCA_036382355.1 Bacteroidales bacterium | reverse complement strand
CACTATTAAAATAATCTTCAGCCGTTTGAGCTTTGACTGGATTTAGCATCCCAACAAGTATCCATAAGAAAATACTATAAGCTGGAATTTTCATTTTGCGCTATTAATTTCATTTTTAAATGCTGCATAACTGTCCTGTTTTCCAGGAGTTTGATCAACTAAAGCGTAGTAGTAGAAATAATATCATTTTCGACTGGTGTGAATATTTTTACACTGTTAATCCATTTGCTAGATAAAAATATATAATTACGTCTATCAATTCCCAAATTACTATAAAATGCCACAATTTAGTCCAACGAGCATTCAATAGCAGTCAGGATTTTTTGATGACGTGCATTCTTGCAATGGAAAGTAACCCAAAACTTCACATATTTAAAAACTCATATTCTTCAATTTTCTACCTGAAATAATTGAAGTACTCTCGTTTATTTTCGATATTGTGATCAATTATACTGCCATAACAATTAATGTACTGTATTTTAAATAGATACAAATTTAATTGTTCTTGCTGAATTATTTTTCCTTTCCAATCCGGAACGAACTAACCCAATTAAGGAAATACTCCATGCCGGAACCTAATAAAGGTTTTCTAATCCCGGAAGACCGGGACATCTTAATCAATCCAATATTTGTCTTTGAAATCTTGTTTTTTAATCACTGTCACTAAAAATTTAATTTCTAATAAATGGATTGGCAATGTAATACCATAACAAATCCGGGGAATCACCTAATACACGAAACGCAGGGATATAATATTCCCTGTATTTTATGTCAATGATTCACTCCATAAACAATTATATTCATCCTTTGATTGCTACCTGTCCCGTTCTGCGGAAATTACGATTCCAAATGGAATTTTACTATCTTTACCATGCCGACTTAATTTTATCAGTATTAATCATCCAAAACAATCATTATGAAAAACTACTTCAAAATTGGTGCATGGCTTTGCGCAATTGTCGCCGGTGCAATGATGCTCCTTGGAATCATTGCGGTTATTGCAGGTGGCAGGTTTCTGGAACACAGATGGGCTAATTATTTTTATCCAGCTTATAATTTCCTCCTTGCCGGAATTTTTTTGTTGTTATTTTATATCGTTTACAACGACAAAAAAGAATAATTCAACTACACAAAATCTTTTTTTTAATTGGCATATTGTTTCACGATGGTTTCCTGATAATTTGCATTAGAGTAACAGAATATTGTGTTCCATTATTCTGCGTTCAGTTGCATTATCAGATATAGAAATTAATAGGTTCAACAAAATCTTTTTTATCACGGATAATAATCTTCGCTTTATTGTATACCACTGAGTATGGCTCAATACTTTCGGTAAGCCATGTGTTTCCGCCTATCACTGAATCGTGTCCAACAATGGTCTTTCCACCAAGTATGGTGCTGCCTGCGTAGATAATTACATTATCCTGAATAGTGGGATGACGCTTTTGCGCATTGAGCCCCTTTTCTACCAGCAAAGCCCCAAGCGTTACGCCCTGATAAAGCTTTACATTATTGCCGATATGGGCGGTTTCGCCAATAACAACCCCCGTACCATGATCGATAAAGAAATGCTCACCAATGTTAGCGCCTGGATGAATATCAATACCGGTTTTACCGTGAATATATTCGCTCATAATCCTGGGCAGCAGAGGGATATCCATTACCTGAAGTTCGTGGGCAATGCGATATACAGTAATAGCATGAAATCCCGGGTAGGACATTATAACCTCTTCTACTGAACGTGCTGCCGGATCGGATTCCAGAAATGACTGCGCGTCGTCGACAAGAAATTGATATACGATGGGTAAGCGATCGAAAAATTGATCCACATAATGTGACATATCTTCTTCTGTTCCACTTTTCAATGGAAAAACAAGTTCGCTGAGCCGGAACCTCAAGTGGCGAAGTTCCTTCTGCAGCGATCGTAACGAAACCAAACGGTTGGCCTTAACAGGGAAAAGAAACATAACCAGCTCGTCCGCAAAGCGCTGGGTGCTTTCAACTGATGGCAATTCTGCATGAGCGCAGACATAACGCCGGTAAATTGCTTTGGGTAACTGCTGAACAGGGCTCATATAATTCGAGGATTTTGGTTCTATTACTGATAACAATATAAATCATTAAAAGATTGATTGACATCAGTGAAAGATGATATCCACTGAACACAAAGAGAATGGAACATAGTTTGACCGACATTGGGGGGAGATAACAGGGATGCCGCAGATGGTTACGGAATAAATGTAAAATAATGAATGAGCGGCGGCTGTTCGATTTACGCTTTTTATTTATTTGTGATAAGGCATTACATAATTCCATGAAACAGGCCTCATTTTTAGCTTCGCTGAGTCTTTCAGAGTTGTGAATGATTCGGATTAAAATTCACTATTACTCGATCTCAATTGATGATACCGTTTTGAATCGTTTTTATGTAAAAGCCATGCGATTGATATTTCATGTGCACCGGCTGATTGGATCGTGATGCGTGAAATGGTGTAGTCAAAGCTATATTCTATTTTACAATTCTTTTGCTGGTAGCCAAGTAGTACGATCACAGCATCAGGATTTCCAAAACTATGTCTCAGCCATAATCCCCCTACAAGAGGAAACATGTTCACATACATACCGGCATTCAACTGACGGAATTTTCCCTGCTGCACATAAACGATATTTGGAGATATGGAGAAATTGCCATAATCCTCCACATGTCTTATTTGGGATAAGTCGATCAACATACCGGAATGTAAGGTCAAGCGCAAAGGCAGCCTGTTGGTACTTCCTTCATAGAAAGCTATATCAGGCCTTGTAAGGTGGTTTACAGCAATTCCAAAATACGCGCTTTCCTTGTACCCTGCGAGCAATCCTGCACTAAAATCGACATTCCCGATATTAAGTTTAGGTGGTAAACCTTCCCGGGTCGGTTCAAGGCTTCCTGTATGGACATTAATCTGATCGCCCAAAACCAGTTTATTCCAATCCAACCTGTACTCCATATAACCAGCCTGAAGACCGGCATTCAAAATGATGTCGCGCGAGGCTTGAAGCCGGTAAGAATAAATTCCGCTCCCGCTGAACTTATTGTAAATGCCTCCCCCCCCAACATCGGTATTGACAATTACACCGAATGCCCCCGATAATTTATCGAAATTCTGGTCCCATGCTGCGCTATAACTAACGTAACCTTGTTGGATACTTGGCCATTGATTGCGATAATTCAGTGTAATCCTCTGGCATAATTTCGACCCTGCCAATGCCGGGTTTAGATATATCGGGTTTGCATAAAACTGTGAATAGATCGCATCCTGGGCATTGCCCCTTACAATGCAGGCAAGGATCATGAAAATCAACAGGGAAGTTCTTTTTGTGTTCATATCATTGCGCTATTTAAGAAGCATTACTGTCCCAAGCATTGGGGATGTTTGTTTGAAATAATAGGGAGAAGGAGCCATGAAACTTACGATCCATGTATACAGATCAGGCTGGCAAGGCACCCCTTTGAATGTCCCGTCCCAACCCTTCGTTATATCGTTGGAGCTGAATATTTGTTCTCCCCATTTGTTAAATACCATCATGCTGAAAGAGATGCTTACTTCACGATCATATATAGCCAGGAATTCATCATTCGTTCCATCGTTGTTGGGTGAAAAAGCATTCGGCATAAAAATCTGTAATTCATATGAGCGTGGGTTTTCGCAAGGACTCAGCATCACCGAGTCGATACCCTGGCACCCATTGTTATCGGTCACAACAACCCAGTAATGGCCTTCTGTATTTGCTGTTAAGTTAGGTTCTGTGCTTCCATCCTGCCACCTGTAGCTCGCAAACCCTTGTCCCGCATTTAGCACAATTGCCTGGTCCGAACATAAAGTATCCTGATCTGAGATTTGAGGATGAGGCGCCGGCCGTATTTCAACCGAACCCTGCGTATAAATGGCGGGTATTTCACCAGATGCCGAATAAATGACACATTGCAAGGAATTCCACGTTAATGCGGTGTTCCCCGATGATAAGCCGTAGAAATTAAGATTGAACAGCCTGTCTCCACTGGGCAATGTGACGGAACCTGATGAAGTGAACGTAATCTGTAGAATTCCCGGTGATATCACCGTAGGTGTTAAGCTAGGGTTCAATAAACTGTTCGTCTGTGAAAGACCCTGAAACTCCAGTGCTGATGGATCAAAAGCCAGTTGGATGGTAAAAGATGAAATATTGGTGAAAGCCTTTGCCGTTACCGGTATTTGAAATTGAACACTAATACAGCTCAGCACACTTTCGGCAATAACTTCTACCTTGCCTGTAACAGTATTCAATATAGTAAATTGTCGCGATGTCTGGCATCCGTTGGCGTTTTGCACCCATGCGGTATAGGTACCGGCAAGGAGGTTATTAAAGACATTAGACGTCTGCCATGCAGTTCCGTTCAGGGAATAAGTCAGCGGTGGTGTATCACCCATGGAAATTACTAAAGCCTGTCCATTGGCCAAACCATCTGTTGAATTGGTGGTTGGGATATCGGTGATTACCGGACCACTTATCACTATCATAAGCGTTGCCGTTGCAGCACACTGTCCGGCAGCCGGGGTAAAGGTATAAGTTATAGTGCCTAGGGCAGACGTGCTGATTGTTGCCGGGCTCCATGCTCCGGTAAATCCTTCAATGGAAGTTGCTGGCAATGCAGGTGCTGCTGCGTTCAGGCAGAGTGGCCCGATGGCTGCAAAAGTAGATGGTATCTGGTTGTCTGTGGCGATATCCAGCGTTGCCGTTGCAGCACACTGTCCGGCA
>DASVHX010000009.1:0-3631 GCA_036382355.1 Bacteroidales bacterium | reverse complement strand
TTTCCTGCAAACCCGAAAACAGCTCAGCTCCGGGAGCGAAAGCGAATCTTGGGTTTCTGTTGTTCAGCAGGCCCACCTTCAAAAATAACCGGCGAGAAAGCAAACAGCAGAATTAAAATTTAATATCGCATATCAATTGATGTCTACGATTTCACGTTAGGTAACTCAAGGCCGTAGCCTTTTTTCTTGTCTTCAGCCTTAAGCAGGTAGGCGAAAACGAGCGCGAGTACTCCAAAAGATGTAAATATGAGCATAGGGATAGTATAGTTATACTGTGTCATTTTCTCGCCATCAATTATAACACTGCCAACGATACAATATTTATGAAGTACCCATCCAATAAAAGCAGGAACGAACATGAGCGCCACTGCGTTTTGAACCCAGAATATCAATGCATAAGCCGTACCCAGCTGACGCTCCGGAATGATCTTGGGAACCGAAGGCCACATGGCAGATGGTACCAGGGAGAAGCCGATGCCTAGAGAGATCATCAGGAAGATAGCTATAGACCAATGATTAAGGAATGAAAGCGAAAAAAGGAAGTGAACAAAAATAATGATTATCGATCCGAGAATCATTATAGAGGCTCCCTTACCTTTCTTATCGTAAAGATTACCAAAAAACGGGGTAAGGATAATGGTACCAAAAGGCAACAGGCCGGGTATGGAACCAGCCCAGTTCTCAGCAACGCCATATTTTAGAATCATGAGGTTGGTGGCAAATTTAAGAAAGGGGAATACCGCTGAATAGAACAGTGCACAAAGAATTGTGATATACCACCAACCTTTATTCCCGAGAATATTAAGGATATCCTTCATTCTGAATTCTTCTTCCGGTTCAATTACCAATCCTTCCTGTGATGAAACTACTGAAGCATCAAGTTTCTTATCCTGGAAATTATATACGAAAAAAGCCAGCAAACCAATACAGAGCATTAACAAGCAGATAAGTATCGGAGCTGAAACATGGCCAAAAGCTTTAGCTATTGGAAGCGAAGTTGAAAGTGCCAATGCTGTACCAAGCCTGGCAATTGCTAACTGCAAACCCATTGCCAATGCAAGTTCGTGTCCTTTAAACCATTTTACGATAACCTTAGATACCGTGATTCCGGCAACTTCGACTCCAACCCCAAAAACAGCAAAGCCCAATGCTGCCATCCATACCTGTGCAGGAAACGACCAGAATATTATATGCCACGACATTCCATCCAGCATATGTGTGGATACCGCCCAATATTTTACCGCGGCTCCCACAACCATAACAAAAGCTGAAGTAAGGCCTGTAAAACGAATGCCCATTTTATCCAGGATTATACCTCCAAATATCAGGAAGAATAAAAACACGTTAAACCAGCCATAGGCTCCGGTAAACCAGCCATAATCGGCACTATTCCAGTGTAGTTGTTTATCGAGCAAACCTTCGAGGGGCGACATTACATCGGCAAGATAGTAACCTGCAAACATGGTAAACGCAACAATCAAAAGCGCTGTCCAACGAGCTGCCTTCGAATCGCGTAATGTAGTTCTGATAATTTCCGTCATAGTATCTGATGTTTTGGTTTAGGATTTAGTGCCCAAAAATACACCTTTATTTAGAACCTGCCACATGTCCTTTCCTTCTGGGATGAATCACCAGTTTGATTGCGGGCAACTGCTCTTAATAGGTTGATAATACGCGGTTTTTATGCCTTTCGCGCAATTACAAAACGATCCTTTCCACCGAAATCCTTTCGCAGTTCAATGTCCGAATAACCAAGCGACTTTAGAAGATTCACCAATTCTGGCCCATAGCTCGCATTTATCTCCAGGTAAAGCTTCCCATGCTGCACCAATCGCGATGCTGCAAATTCAGCGATAGCCCTGTAAAAAACCAACGGATCATTATCGGGCACAAACAATGCCAATGCAGGCTCATGTTCCACTACATTCAGTTGCATTTGCGATTTCTCACCCTCACATACATAAGGTGGATTGCTGACAATGATATGATATGATCCGGAATCCGGCCATTCCTTCCAACGCAGAATATCTGCCTTGAAAAAATTAATTATGGTTCCTGCGCGTTCAGCATTTCTGCGGGCCACTTGCAGGGCATCTTCCGATATATCGCAGGCACTCACCTGCCATCCGGGCAATGATTTCTTTAAAGCCACAGCAATGCATCCCGAACCTGTTCCGATATCGAGCACTTTGCGATCATCGCTTTCGGTTTCCTGGGTCGACCCTGTCACAATTAAATCAACCAATTCCTCGGTTTCGGGTCGGGGAATCAGCACCGAAGGATTTACTTCAAAGTTTAAGTTAAAGAACCAGGTGCTTCCAAGTAAATATTGAATTGGATTATGATCCATTAGTTGCTTCAATCCTTCCAGCAATTTATCGTACTGCTGCTGCGGCAGGAAGTCATTTTTTTGCAATGCCAGCGAAGCACCAGAAATACCACAGAAGTGTTCAAACAGCATTCTTACCATTTGCCCTGCTTCTGTTTCGCCATAAAGTGGACTTAGTGCTGCAACAAACTGATTGCGTATTTGGCTTATTGTATAAGACATATTTTACTTCTATGAGATAAACCTGGAAGGTCTAAAAAAAACCTTCCAGGTTTTATAGTTTGCAAATTTCGCATTATTTGCCAATACACAAACTTTTGGTCTGCTTTGAAAATACAAACCTGTTTACACACATTATTATGCTCAGTGGGTGCAACAGGCCGGCACTTGAGAACTGCTTATAATATTCTTTTTGCTTACCTGGTCATTCATATCGGTAAATTCTCTTACATTAGCTTTCGTTAAAGCCTGGCGATTTTGGAATTTCCCAGGTTATCGTTACTAATCACCAATCACAAATCACAAATGATACTTCTCAAAAACGGCACTTTTATCGACTGGCAAACGCTGGAATTCAAACAAACCGACATACTGGTGGAAGAAGGCGCAAATCGTATTTTAGTATTCTCCTTCGATAAGATAAACACTGAGAAAGCAAGGATAATAGACTGCTCCGGGAAATTTATCACCAAATCCTTTGCCTGCGGGCATCATCATGTATATTCTGCATTGGCGCGTGGCATGGGAGCTCCAAAGAAAAATCCTGAAAATTTCCTTGAAATCCTTCAATACGTATGGTGGACGCTCGACAAGGCTCTCGATCTTGAAATGATCCGCTACAGCGCTCTTACAACCGCAATCGCATGTGCTAAGAACGGCGTTACTTTTGCCATCGACCATCACGCATCGCCATTTGCTATTGAAGGCAGCCTCGAAACTATTGCGAATGCATTTGATGAAGTCGGGGTTGGTCATCTGCTCTGCTACGAGATTTCCGATCGTGATGGACTGGAAATTGCCCGGAAAGGATTAGCCGAAACCGCCGCTTACTTATCCAAAAGGCAAGGCCTGGTTGGGTTGCATGCTTCTTTCACCGTGGGCGACGATACACTGAAGCAGGCTGTTGAACTTGCAAAGCAAACGCGGTCGGGCATTCATGTGCACGTGGCCGAAGATGAATATGACCAGGTGCATTGCCTCACACATTACAAGAAGCGTATAATCGAACGGCTGGAAGAGGCTGGGGCGTTGGAATTCCCGAAGACCATACTCGGACATTGCCTGCATCTGAGTAAAAATGAG
>DASVHX010000008.1:0-3222 GCA_036382355.1 Bacteroidales bacterium | reverse complement strand
CTTTTTTTTGATCATCAAAGTTAAAACAATACGTAGCCGGAAGTGTTATATAATTTTAAGTATTGTTTATAGAATTTACAGGTTTTAGGTGAAGTTGGCACTCCTGATCAACCTTGGTTTCAGGATATTTACTGTTGTAGTTGACGGTGGTTTTACAACGATTCAATAAAATATTTATTTAAATTAAATCTACAATGAAAATTACGTTCTTCACTATCGTGGCAATATTTTTTGGCGTATTATTGTTGAATAATCCGGCATGCGCAGGTTCAGCGAAACCTCAAAAGAAAACTGACAGGGGCGGCCAACCGGCCGATTCTGTTCATTACGCTAACGAGAAACACCTTGCTAATTTAAAGCAGCTTACCAGCGGTGGCGACTATGCCGAAGCTTATTTTAGCTTCGATAATTCGATGATATCGTTCCAGGCAAAGAATCCGGCATGGAATGCTCCCTGCGATCAGATCTATTACTTTCCATTCAGCGACGGCGATATGCTGAAGCACATCCCGAAACTCATCAGCAATGGCGTAGGAAGGACTACCTGCTCTTTTTTTATGCCGGGAGATACGACTATTTTGTATGCTTCAACCCGTTCAGGCGGTGCTGCTTGTCCTCCTGAGCCTGAGCGGCGCACCGATGGTAAATATCTTTGGCCGATATATGCGGATTTTGATATTTACATTGCTAATCTGAAAGGTGAGATTATTGATACGCTGGTTAAAAATCCTGGATATGATGCTGAAGCAACCCTTTCTGCCCAGGGCGATAAAATCGTATTTACTTCCGACCGATCGGGCGACCTGGAACTTTATACCTGCAATATCGACGGCAGTAATGTGAAACAAATTACCCATGAGTTGGGATATGATGGTGGCGCCTTCTTCTCGCCCGATGGCAAACAGCTTGTTTTCAGGGCATCGCGACCCAAAACGGAAGAAGCCATTAAGGAATATAAAGATTTGTTGAAGCAGGGATTAGTTGCCCCGGTCGAAATGGAGATATTTACCTGTAACGTTGATGGAAGCAATCTTAAACAGTTGACACATTTGGGCAAAGCCAACTGGGCTCCATTTTTCGACCCTTCCGGCAAAAAAGTTATTTTCAGTTCTAACTATGCCGGATCGCGTGGCTTTAATTTTAATCTTTACATGATCAATCTCGATGGTTCAGGTTTGGAACAGATCACCTATGATCCTGTTTTTGATGCCTTTCCAATGTTTTCGTATGATGGTAAGAAGCTAATTTTTTCATCGAACAGGAACAATGGCGGTACACATTATACTAATCTGTTTATCGCGGATTGGGTGAAATAGAACTGAAAATCAATAGTAGATATTTTCAACCATAATTGCGAATTATTAATTGAAGCCGATTAGCATTTATAGTTCTTTAACCATTACAGGGTTCCGAACCCTGTAACGGTTGGCGCTGAAAAGAATCAAATATATTTCAGGCTTTTGATATGTATTAATGTAAGAAAGCTTTCTGCTTAATTCCTTTTCCTCGATGCACCTTTTCCGCCAAGGAATCCCCAGCCTCCGCTGCCCACTAAGAACCCGAAAGCGTACCATGCACCGTTGTTGTTCTGTGCAAATACGGTAACATTGTCGGTGAAAAGCATTGCGATAAGATCGAAAGGCGCAATAAACCCATGCCATAAGCCACCTAAGAATCCATAAGTATGCCCGGTAAGGCATGGCGTTACTATTTCCTTGTTTGTGCATCCCGACAGGAACAATAAACAGGTAACACAGCAGAGGATCATGGCAATTCCGGTAAATCTTTTCATAGTGTTCATATTATTGTTGTTAAGTGTTTTTCCCGAATGCACCGAAGCAGACTATATATTGAACATGCCATACACTTTCTGTGGGTTTCATACTTGGCTGAACATCAATATAAGAATTGATCATCCGGTATGTATAAAACAATTATTAGGAATGTTATGCAAGTTAAAAACAGTCGGATTTAATTTTCAAACCAAAGGTAAGAAATCAGGTTGATCAATACCATAGTATTGCCAATAAATTCACGTATACAGGAGTGAATATATTACCAAGCATTTGGTATAAACATTGCAATCATGTTTGCTTGGTTTATCAGGAATAATTAACAGGTTTCAGCCTGAAAATAAGGACAGGGAAGAGATTAGATAGTGGTTAAGAAATATAGTTTCAGGAGACAAGCGTTCCTGATTAAATGAATGATGACAAAACCTTGAATCAGACAGGATGCTGATTAAAATAATCAACTAAATTCTTCGGACGGTATTCTTTATCATTTTTATATCGCTCCACTACAGCCGGATGTATAAGTTCATTCGTATTTCCCTTTTTAGGATAAATTAATCCTATCGGACGAAAGAGTTTATTTTGAAACGTATAAAATCCCTTGTACGTTTCATGCATCATTGCCGTGGGATCGGGATTCATAGCAATAATGTCAAAATTCAGATTAAAACTTTGTGCTTTTTCAAGCATCCATTTTAATGCGATATCCGATAATCCTGTTTCGTTTTCGGGATAACCGCCACCAACATCAGAATGGACACCGGGAAACCACACCTGTTCCAAAACCTGGTCCTTGGAATTTGGTTGCTGATGCCATAATGTAGCTTCAAAATCATTCCTTTTCTCATCAATTGCCAGGGCATGAAATGCATTACTGATTCTTGTCGATAATTCGGTATCATGAAATTCATTTCGTCTACTTAGAAATCCATGAAGGTAAAGAGGATTCCCCAAGGCACCAACAGTGTCCCATACGCCGATAAATTTTATCATTGTAGTCTCTTCAACGGCAAACGTTTTTCTAAAGAGTGTAGCCTCAACTTCCCTGGGTTGAAACTCAGGCTTTCGCGAATGGTAAATGCGATAAGCCCTTTGTACCTGATCTGAATTTTCAATTTTTAAAATTCCGGAATTCCTGATTAATCCGGATAAACTACGTACGGTAAATGCACCACGGCTGAATCCAAAAAGGAACAGTTCGTCGCCTGGTTCGTAGTTATTGATAATAAAACGGTATGCCTGCAATATTTTATTTGAAATGCCAGTTCCTGTGGCACCATCATAAACCTTCTTAATCAAATCGCCTTCACTGCCTATTCCCATGTCATAATACAGTAATTGTGCTACTCCGTCAGTTGAGACAGGACAAAGTGCATTTGCCATTTTAACTACATTCGTTTGACAGTGTTTTCCATTTTCCGATTTATCC
>DASVHX010000007.1:0-4385 GCA_036382355.1 Bacteroidales bacterium | reverse complement strand
TGTTTAACAGACCCTTTCACCCCGATATCGATATAAATTCGATGGAAATTACTGCCAAATACCTCTTGAGCGATCCTTCGGAATACTCAATGTCGCTTCGCTGGATGGCATTACTATCGGGGCGGGTTGGGTGCAACCTTGTGGCTTCTACAGGCGTTCATACAGCACATGCTGCTATAAAGCAGCTTCTTGCCGGTGCCACTGCCATCCAAATGGCTTCTGTGTTATATAAAAATGGTTTTGGCCAGGTAGGTACTATTGTAAAGGGTATTAAGGATTGGATGGACGCCAAAGGTTACAAAACACTGGACGAATTCCGGGGGAAATTAAGCCAGGGAAAAATCGAAAATCCGGCAGATTTCGAACGTGTTCAGTTTATGAAGTTGTACTCGAAGATTGTTTAACCAGAATAATACTTTCAAAATCAGAAGGCCTGGAAAGTTTAACTTTCCAGGCCTTTTTAAATCTATCGTTCAGGATTCAATAGACCGTTAAGCTTTTAGGCTAAAACCCGTTAAATTGCTGATATTCATTTGCCACAGACTTAAGTCCGTGGCAAATCATAAGACCTCATAATCTGTACTTTAGCCTAAAATATACCGAAGTGTCAGGATTAATACTCGTCAGGCAATTCCTTCAATTGGGTCCTGGTAAAAACAGGTCCATCCTTGCATACAAACAACTTTCCCACATTACATCTGCCGCATTTCCCAACTCCACATTTCATGCGGTTTTCAAGCGTGGTATATACCTGATCATCGGTAAAGCCAAACTTTTCGAGTACCGGGAAAGTGAATTTTATCATTACAGGTGGGCCACAAACGATGGCGATAGTGTTGTCGCTTACAGGCTTCATTCTTTCGAGGATGGTAGGCACAAAACCAACATCACCTTTCCATTCGGGCGTTTCACCACCAGGGTCAACTGTAGTGACCAGATTGATATCGGGCCTTTGTTTCCAGTCTTCCAGTTCGGTTTTATACACCAGGTCGGCAACTGAGCGTGCGCCATAAAGAATGGTAATATCGTTGAAATTCTCCCTTGTGTCAAGGCAGGACCAGATGACGCTACGCATAGGTGGTAAGGCGATGCCTCCTGCAATAAAGAGCAGATTCTTGCCCTTCCATTCGTCAATAGGGAAAATATTGCCATATGGCCCGCGGAACCCAATAGTATCGCCCACATCGAGACTAGCAAGTTCAGAGGTTACGCGTCCGGCTTCCCTGAAGGTGCATTCGATATATCCTTTGCGTGTTTGCGGCGATGCAATGCAAAAAGTAGATTCGCCTTCGCCAAACACTGAATACTCGCCGAATTGACCTGTCCTGAATGAGAAATTATTTCCTTCTTCTTCGCTTGAAAATTTCAACCTGAAAGTTTTCACGTCTGGCGCTTCATCCGTAATACTTTCGATTTTCATCAGATAAGGCTCGTAAATATTTTGTCCGTCCATGTTTATGACTCCGCGATAGTGATTAAATGTTCCTTGATATTCATATCCACCGGGCATGCCCTGGAGCAACGGCCGCAGCCTTCACAACCAACAACTTTGAGTTGTTCGGGCATGTAAGCAAATTTATGCATGATGCGCTGCCTCCAGCGGTGGCTTTGCATTTCCCGCGGGTTATGCCCGGAGGTATGCAGCGTAAAAAGCGAAAAACCACAGGAATCCCATAGCCGCAACCGCACACCTTTATGCCTGTTATGTTCATCCTGGAAATCGAAACAGGCGCAGGTAGGACAAACAAATGCACATGCCCCGCAACCTATGCAGCGCAGCGATTGTTCCATCCAAAGGGTAGTGTTGTTAAAGCTGGCGGTGGTTTTGGCAACAACCTTTTCCAGGTCGAAAACAACTGCTACATCGGCAAGATGTTTCTTTTTATCGATTTCTCCGGTAGGATCAGAAAGCAGGCTGGAAAAAAGCGTAGCTGATTTCTGCCCTTTCGGCGTAAGAATTTCAACCAGCATATCTTCGTCGCCGATACGCGTGAATTGAATGTCGCTTCCTTCAGTATTACCTGGGTTTCCGCCTACCGAAGTGCAAAAGCAATATTCGTCTGCGTTATTGCAGCCAAAAGAAATGATGGTGGTTTTTTCAAGTTTCTTCAGGTAGAACTGGTCGGCTGTATCAGCATTAAAAATAGCGCTGAGTGACCGAAATCCCGAAGCATCGCAAGGCCTTACACCGAAAAGCACCACTTCCGGATACTGGTCCAAATCAATAGTATGCTGGGTTTTGTTTCCTTTGTCGAGGGTGTATTCCAGTACTTTCTCCACTTTCGGGAAAGCCGTTTTCTTTGCTGATTGGGTGGAAAGAAGGCAATCGAGGGCTATTTCGCTCACTGCTTTTACCTCTTTAATTTCCACAATCTTTCCTTCGCGAACCGGGGCAAGAATATGGCTTCCGCCGGCTTGCAATAGCTCCAGCACTCTATCCAGGGAACTGTATTTCAGGATTTTATTTTCGGTTGCCATGGTTTTGTAAGTAAAAAGTTATCAAGTATAAAGTTTGTAAAGTTTGTCAAGTAGAAAGTTCATAAAGTTTATAAAGTATAAAATTTGATAAAAAAGAAAGCAAAATGATGGGTAATAAGTATTTGTATTCATTAATATTTTAAAAGGCTGAGTTATATTTTAGTTACTCGTGTAGATAACTTTACAAACTTTCTACTTTCTACTTTCTACTAAATTATAAAGTTTTCCTTGTCCTCGGGTTTGAAGGTGGACAGGGCATAAACAGCATCTGCTTTCATACCTGCCACTGCTCCAAAATCAGCCTGAATACCATCGATCAATTGATAGGTAAGCAGGTTAAGCGGGATATCCATCGGGCATGCTTTGGCGCATTCGCCACAATTAACGCAACGACCGCCAAGATGCATGGTTCGCATCAGGTGCCAGTCGAGGTTGCCCATTTCATGACTAGCAACCGGTATCCATTGCGGTTGGTTGCAATCAGTTGTGCAACGATGGCAATAGCACATAGGACAAGCTGCCCGGCAGGCATAGCATTTGAAGCATTTCGAAAACTCTTTTGTCCAGAATTCATACCTTTCCTGCACGCTCATGGCGTTCAGTTTAGCAATCATTTCTTTCTCAGGAACTGGAATGCCGGTATCGACGGTTTGAAGGTGTTCTTCGATGGATTTAAAGTCAGTGAATTCGATAATTTCGTTGTTGGCAGTAATATGCAATGCAAATATTTGCCCATCCTTGATCTGGCACTCCGATGCAAGTTGCATCATACTGCGTAAGGCAAAGTTGCTGGCGAGGAATCCGATCTTACCAAGGCGTTTAGCATCATCTTTCAGCAAATAAACAGCGAGATTCTGGTCGCAGTTTTCATTGTAGATGAGTTTTTCGGCCTGCTCTGAAGTCCTGATAAAAACTGCCCTCATGCGGTCGCCGGTTCCCTGTCCAAAACCGATAAAGACATCAATGGTTTTATTGCTGAGTAATTCCGTAACTTTTGCTTTCAATTCGTTCATTTGTTTGTGTCCTCCCTATCAAATAAAGTGGAAACTTCAATTTCCTTATAATTTTGGTAAGGACCCATTTCGCGGATTTTCTTTACAGTAGAGTTCACTACATCGGCCCATTTGAATCCTTCGGCGGCCGATACCCAGCTAAATTGGATCCTTTCTGTATCGATACCGCTAAAATTGAGGAGATTTCGAAATACAATCCAGCGCCGTCGGGCATGGAAGTTACCGGTACTATAATGGCAATCGTTTGGGTGACAGCCAGATACAATGATTCCGTCAGCACCATTTTCAAAAGCTTTCATAAGGATCATGAAATCAATCCGGCCTGTACACGGAAAACGTATGATTTTGACGTTGGCAGCGTATTTTATCCGGCTTGTACCTGTAAGATCGGCCCCGGCGTAAGTACACCAATTACAGACAAATGCCACAATTTTTGGTTCAAATTCCTGCATTCTGATATACGGTTAGTCGTTTAACAAAGTCATTATTTCAGCATATACCTGTTGGTTCGAATATCCGTGGATATCGATGGCCTTGGTGCGGCAAAGCGCAACACATGTACCACAACCCTGGCAAAGGCTTGGATTCACCCTTGCCAGCGTTTTGATAACTTCGCCATTCCTGTTTTTGATCTCTTCGCGTTCTATAGCCTGGTATGGGCATACGCTTTGACACAGGAAACATCCCACACATGATGAGAATACCGGGGCTGCCTGCCTGTTAACTACGGCAATAAGCGGGTCGCGGGTAAGTTCGTCGTTGGAAAATAAAGCTGCTACTTTTACTGCGGCTCCCGATGCGGCAGCAACCGTTTCGGGAATATCCTTAGGTGCCTGGCAGGCGCCTGCCAGGAAAATACCGGCAGTATTTGTTTCTACGGGTTTCAGTTTAGGA
>DASVHX010000006.1:0-6929 GCA_036382355.1 Bacteroidales bacterium | reverse complement strand
CATATCAATAAATTCCCCGAGTTTACGTGTAGAATGACCAATTGTCCAAATGATTCTTTTTTGTTTAGTTTCATTCATGATAAATAGGAAGCCTGTAAATTTTGGTTATTTGTCCATTTTGATCTTTTCGTTCATTTCCTGAATTAATACCGCTATGAGACCCGTCCATCCAGTCTGATGAGATGCCCCGAGCCCTGCTCCTGTTTCTCCGTGAAAATATTCGTGAAAAAGAATCAAGTCTTTGTTTTCCGGTTGTTTGTAAAAATCGTTAAATCGCCCATTTACAGGCCTTTTAGCATTTTGGTCTTCAATAAATATCTTTTGCAAACGCACATTTATTTGGAAGGCCACTTCTTCCAGGTTAAGATAATTACCTGACCTACTGGGAAACTCTACCTTAAATTCATTACCAAAATACTGATAGTATGCTTTTAACGATCTTATAATAAGATAATTCATGGGAAACCATATAGGTCCACGCCAATTAGAATTGCTGCCAAATATTTTAGTTGTTGATTCGCCAGGATCGTATTGCAGTGAAAATAATTGTTTATCGATCTCAATTTTGTAATTCCTGATATGCTTTTTTGAAACAGACCGGATGCCATAAGGTGAAAGGAATTCTTCTTCATCCAGTATGGCTTTAAGTATTTTTTTCAGTTTCTCTATGTAAATAAGGGAAATGAGTTTATCACTCTCTCCTTTTTCTTCTTTCTGAATAACTGCTATATACAGGCCGCGTTCTTTGCAAAACTTTCTGAACCAATTAATTCCATGGCTAAATTGTTCCAGCTTATTCAATACATTTTCAGGAAGATACAGGGTTGCAAAAATTGAGGTGAGGCCAACAATGGAGCGTACTTTTATTGGCACTTTTTTACCGTCAGGATATTTAAGAACATCATAAAAAAAGTTTTGTTCTTCATCCCAAAGTCCATTTGTATTTAAAGATTCCGCAATTAATGTATATTGTTCAAAATACTTCAGGGCAACATCCTGAAAAGTATCATCGTATTGTGCAATTTCAAGGGCTATTTCAAGCATGTATGTCGCAAACATTCCCATCCATGCGGTACCATCGGCCTGCTCCAGGATACATCCTTTTTGAATTAAGGAATTGCGATCAAGAACGCCTATATTATCAAGGCCAAGAAATCCACCTTCAAAAATATAGTTTTCTTCCGCATCTTTCTGGTTAGCCCACCAGGTAAAGTTGATGGTTAATTTCTGAAAGATGCGTTTGAGAAAATCTATATCACCAATGCCTGTATTTTTCTTATCAATTTCATATACCCGCATAGCAGCCCAGGCTTGTACAGGTGGGTTAACATCACTGAAATTCCATTCGTAAGCAGGAATTTGTCCATTGGGGCGTGTATACCATTCTCTGTTTATAAGAATTTGTTGCTGTTTGGCAAACTCCGGATCAATATATGCAAAAACAATCGTATGAAAGGCTAAGTCCCATGATGCATACCAGGGGAATTCCCATTTGTCGGGTACTGAAATAATATCACGGTTATTCAGGTGTTCCCAATTGTGGTTTCTTCCTGTCAATCGCTCCCCGGGAGGAGCAGGTTGTCCTTTATCGCCCCGCAACCATTCCCTGACATCATAGTAATAGAACTGTTTATTCCAAAGCATTCCGGCATAAGCCTGTCGGGCTATAAGGGTTTCCTGAGGGGACAGATTAGCCGGTAAGATGTTTTTGTAAAAATCATCTGCTTCCTTTTTTGATTTAGTGAAAGCAATATCATAATCCTTTCCTAAAGGTTTTTGAAGGTTTTTCTTCCGGGATATACGCAGCCGAAACCTGGCCGTACCGGCAGGTTCAACATTCACTTTGTAAACCGGAGTGAATTTTGTTCCTTTGTTTTTGTTCTTAAAAATAGCAAAGTCATTATTGATCACTGCCGTATGAAAGGCATCTTTTACAAATGGTGTTTCATTGGCAATCTTGAAAATCTTCTCCTTATTGGTCTCGTTTTCTGTGAATAATAATTGTTCAGCCTGATCGAAATAAAGATAATACTGGCCAATAAAAGGATGAGTGGCACAAATATAGGATACTCCTTCAGAATTTTTATGCATTTGTATTTCCGGTTTTCCCTGGATCAGATCGGGTGACCATTGTTTACGATACCATAGAGTCGGCAATACAGTAATTGGAGCTGTTTTCTTACTCTGGTTTTTAACTTCTATGAGGATGCAAATGTCCTCCTGATCAATTTTAGCATAGGTAATTGTAATGTCAAAATAGTTGCCTCCATCGAATATTCCTGTATCCAGTAACTCAAATTCTTCTTTCAGAACGGAACGTTTCTTGTTTTCTTTCAACAACTTCTCGTATGGAAAAGCCTCCTGAGGATATTTATACAAATACTGCATATAGGAATGTGTTGGGGTATTATCGAGATAATAATACAGCTCTTTTACATCTTCGCCATGATTACCCTCAATGTTAGCGAGCCCAAATAATCTCTCTTTCAGGATCGGGTCCTTTCCATTCCAAAAAGCCGGGGCAAAGCAAAGCTGACATTGAGCATCGGAAATCCCTGCAAGTCCGTCTTCTCCCCAGCGATAAGCTCTTGATCTTGCATGTTCATGAGGAAAATATTCCCATGCCTTTCCATCTTTACTGTAGTCTTCACGTACCGTACCCCACTGACGTTCACTCAGATAAGGGCCCCAACTTGCAGTCGGAAGCTTATTTTCTTTCTGTTTTGCAAGACGCTGTTCTTCAATAGTAATATTCTTATTCATTTTCCCTGTAATTTTTGCCTGTGCTTTTTTTCATAGATACTTTTATTCCCTGATTTTTTATTTTTTATCATCTTTTTCAAGTGGCATTACAATCCAGTTATGACTATCTCTGGCAATAAGTGCTTCTGCATCTGCGGGACCTTGCATACCAACAGAATAGTTGGGAAAACCTGTTGCGGTATTCGCTTCCCAGGCTTCAATGATAGGCATAAGAATACTCCATGCTGCTTCCACCTGGTCAGCGCGCATGAAAAGCGTCGCATCTCCCATGACAATATCAAATAAAAGTGTTTCATATGCTTCGGGAGCAACGGCTTCATAGGAATTGTAGTAATCGAACAGCATGTTAACAGGGTTTAGCACCATTTTTAAACCTGGCCTTTTTGACTGGAAGCGAAGCCGGATACCCATATTCGGTTGTATATTCAGTATTAACCTGTTGGACTCCCAGCTATCTATGGATTCAGGAGGGAAAGATTGGTGTGGCACAGGCCTGAATTGAATTGTGATGACCGAGATTGTTTCATTCATTCGCTTGCCAGTACGCAGGTAAAATGGCACATCCTGCCAGCGCCAGTTGTCAATAAAAAATTTGATGGCTGCAAAAGTTTCTGTATTGGAGGTTTTATCTACTCCGTGTTCCTGCCTGTAACCTTTTACTTTTTCCCCTTCAATCCACCCTGCTCCATACTGGCCACGAACTGCATAAGAATGCACATCTTCACGTTTGATTTTACGCACAGCATGAAGCACATCGACTTTGCGGTTGCGTATTTCATCCGCATCAAATGAGACCGGAGGTTCCATTGCGATGAGACATAACAACTGCATCAGGTGATTCTGGATCATATCACGCAGAGCGCCGGCATGATCGTAATAGCTTCCGCGATTTTCCACGCCCAACTGTTCTGCCACCGTAATCTGAACACTTTCTATATAGTTACGGTTCCAGATTGGTTCGAACAAAGCATTCGCAAAACGAAAGACAAGAATATTCTGCACGGTTTCTTTACCGAGGTAATGATCAATCCTGTACACCTGTGATTCGTCGAAAATGTTGCATAGTAACAAGTTAAGCTTTTTAGCACTTTTAAGATCGTGTCCGAAAGGCTTCTCTACAACTATCCTGCTCAAATTCTTATTCTTTGCCAATCCTGCATCTCCAATTTTCTGCGCGATCTGCTCAATAAATGAAGGAGGAATAGCCATATAAAATACGCGGTTGACGTCGCCTCCCCATTCTTTTTCGAATTTGCCAAGTTGTTTTTTCAGGATAGTATAGGTGGAATCATCGGTGAAATCTGATTTTTGGTAATGAAGATATTTCGCAAAGATATGCCATTTGCTTTTTTCCGTTTTTCCTCTGCGCGAAAAATGATCTATACCATCATGCAGATCGTTCCGGAATGCTTCATCACTCATATTTTTGATGTCTAACCCAAGCACCGCAAACCTTTGAGGCAGCAATCCGTCCAGGTAAAGGTTGTAAATCGCCGGCATCAATTTACGATGTGTAAGATCTCCACCGGCTCCAAAAATGACAATAATGGTTGTATTTGGATTTTCTGAAGTTTCCATTACTAATGTTGTTTTTGATTCCATTCTGTATGAAATGTGCCCTCTCTGTCGGTGCGCTCATAGGTATGGGCACCGAAATAGTCGCGTTGCGCCTGTAAAAGATTGTCAGGAAGCCAGCCACTGCGATAACTGTCGTAATAAGACAATGAAGCCATCAGAGCAGGTAAGGGTATTCCTGTGTTAATACCGGTTCGTACAATCTGGCGTGCATTTTCCTGTAATCCGGCCAGTTTTTCTTTAAAAACTTCACTGAGCATAAGGTTGGATAATGCAGGCTGTGTAGTAACGGCAGCCATGATGTCATCCAGCACTGAGGCTCTGATGATGCAGCCTTCCCGCCAGATGCCAGCAATATCTTCCAGTTTAAGATCATATTGGTAAGCATCTGAAGCATTACGCAGTAGCGCCATACCCTGTGCAAATACAGTGATTATTGAAAAATAAAGCGCATTTTCCAGTGTATCGGCCAGTTTTTGCTTATCGATGTTTATTTTCATATCCGGCCCTTGCAATTGCTTTTGTGCGACCAGGCGTTCTTCTTTTAAAATCGAAATATTCCGCATCGAAACAGCAACGTCAATCACAGGAACCGGCACCTGAAGTGCCATGGCATCTTCCGTTGTCCATGCACCTGTACCTTTTTGATGAGCGCTGTCAAGGATCATATCGACAAGACGATTTCCTGTCAGGTTGTCTTTCTGTTTAAAAATATCTGAAGTGATTGATACAAGATATGATTTAAGTGATCCGTCATTCCATTTTAAGAAAATATCATGCAGCTGATCATTGCTCATTCCAGCTCCTTGTTTGAGTAACTGGTAGGCTTCTGCAATGAGTTGCATGAATGCATATTCGATGCCATTATGCACCATCTTAACATAATGACCGGCCGATCCCGGACCAAGGTAAGCCACACATGGCTCTCCTTTTGCTTTTGCAGAAATGGCTTCTAATAGTGGCGCCACTCTCTCATATGCTTTTTTCGATCCTCCGGGCATGATGCTTGGACCATTGCGTGCACCTGATTCGCCTCCTGATATGCCTACACCCATGAAATGGATTTTTTCCTTTTCCAGTTTTTTAATGCGGAGATTTGTGTCTGAATAATGAGAATTGCCGCAATCCATTACCAGATCATTCTTTGACATCCATGGTTTTAGCTTATTAATCACTGAGTCTACAATAGATCCGGCGGGCACCAGCAGAAGTATCACACGAGGCTTTTTCAGTGCATCTGCAAATTCTTTAAGATTATGCGCTCCGCAAATTTTATAGATCCCTTTTCCTTTCTCCAGTATTTCCACCTTGGAAAAGTCCTTATCGAAGCCTGCCACTGAAAATCCATGGTCACACATGTTATACACAAGGTTGCGCCCCATCGTTCCCAATCCTATCATTCCATAGTCATAAAGTCTCTTTTCCATTATTTATTCTTTTCTTGTTATTTGATTAAGGGAATTTGATTGTTTGACCTATTTAGACATTTGAATTTTAAGTTTTATCCATGCTATGTAATGCAAAAGCTGCAGCACCAATTACACCAGAATCATTGTGTAATTTGGCTGGCAGAACTTTAAGGTTTTCTGTTGCAGCTTTGAGTGCATATTTTTTTACACCTTTTTCTATCCTGCCGAGCAACTGTGGCATCCCTTCCATTATTCCGCCACCCAATATGAGACGGCAGGGGCCAAAAGCATTAACTAATGCAGTTGCCCCGGCTATCAAAGCATCAGCAAGATTATCAACTATTTTTTTTGCCAGTGCATCATTCTTCCTGGCAGCTTCTGCCACAGTTTTAGCAGTGATTTTATTGATTTCATTTCCCGCAATGGCAAGCAGAATTTTTCCACTTTTCATATCTGTTTTGACCATTTCCTGTGCATCACGTGCAACGGCCCAGCCTCCAGCCAATGCTTCAAAGCAACCTTTGTTGCCGCAATGACATTCAGGGCCATGCAGATCAATGGTCATATGACCTATTTCACCGGCAGTATTGTTACATCCGGCCAGCATCCGGCCATCGCTTACAATGCCTCCTCCTATTCCGGTACCAATAAAAATACAGACGAGATCATCACAATTTCTTCCAGCCCCGTAAAGCCATTCACCCCATGTCGCAGCTCTCACGTCATTGCAAATCCTGACATGTTTATGGAGCATAGCTGATAAATCATCTTCCAGCTTTACTTCGTGCCAATTAAGGTTCGGCGCATAATGTACTATGCCAGATGATCTGCTTATTTGGCCAGGTATGCCAATACCGACAGCAGATGGGACTGCATCCCCGTTTTTTTCGCAAAGTTGGTGAATGGTTTCTGTGATTTGTTTAAGAATTGCCTCATATCCCTTTTTGCTGTCTGTAGGCACACGAAGACGATCATGAAGGAGACCGGAAGAATTGACAAGTGCCACTTCAATCTTTGATCCTCCAACATCAATACCAATCGCCCATTGATTTTTACTCATCTTAATGAATTAATTACCAATGGCCTGCATTGCAAGGTCACCACCCATTTTTCCAGGCCCCATTATTCCAAATGTTTCTTTTATCATATACTGTTTTTTTTCGAAGAAGTATTTTTCAGATT
>DASVHX010000005.1:0-3281 GCA_036382355.1 Bacteroidales bacterium | reverse complement strand
GTTTGCTATGTATGGCCGCATGGGAGCGGGTAAAACTACATTTATCAAAGCTATTTGCAGGAGGCTTGGTGTTACCGATATTGTGAACAGCCCTACTTTTTCTATCGTAAACGAATACAGGACTACCCATGGGGAAAGCATTTATCACTTCGATTTCTATCGGCTGAAACATACGGCAGAATTGCTCGATATTGGATATGAAGATTATTTTTTCAGCGATTCTTATTGCCTCCTCGAGTGGCCCGAAAAAATAGAGGAATTGCTCCCTGCCGGATGTATTAGAGTGAATATTGAAGAAGACGAATACGACAAGAGCCGGATTATTTCTTTTTGAAGATTTGTGTCTTGATAAAAACGATATTTGTTCATAGAAACAGCATTAATTAGAGAAAAGACGTTGAATGTTTTAATGAAATGTGGCGAGGGACGTGGAAAACGGAACCCGGAACACAGAACACGGAATCCGGAACCCGGAACATGGAACACGGAACACGGAACACGGAACACAAATATTTAAACCGTTTTAGATATGGATCAGAAACAGAATGGCTTTTCGGATTTCCTGAGTTCAGGCCATTACATGGTGCAGGAGGAAAAACTTGAAGTAGCAAAGGGAAAATGTAATCTTACCATTGGTATCCCCCGCGAAAATGCTTTCCTCGAAAATCGTATAGCACTTGTACCCGATGCTGTAGGTTTGTTGGTTCAGAACGGACACAGCGTAATTATTGAATCGGATGCCGGTAAGGCTGCCCATTTCCCCGATGATGAATTCAGTACCTTAGGAGGCGAAATTGTTTACCAGGCACAGGAAGTCTATAAAGCCGATGTAATTCTTAAAGTGGCGCCGGTTTCTCTTGAAGAAATAGAAATGCTGGGTTCGAAGCAAACTATCGTGTCATCCCTCAATTTACCCAGCCTTAGCGATGAATATTTCAAGCGATTGATTGCTAAAAAAGTGACTGCCCTGGCTTTTGAATACCTGAAGGATAAAGATGGGACTTTCCCTGTTATCAGAGCTATGAGCGAGATCGCGGGGAATACCTCCATATTGCTTGCTGCAGAATACATGAGCAATTGCGAGTTCGGCCGTGGTAAGATGTTGGGTGGTTTCTCTGGTATTTCACCTACAGAAGTCGTAATTCTTGGTGCAGGGACCGTTGGTGAGTTTGCCGCCCGTGCAGCTATTGGCATGGGTGCTTTTGTAAAAGTATTTGACAATTCGATTTATAAATTGCGTCGTTTGCAAAACAACCTTAATGCGCGTATTTATACTTCCATTCTGCAGCCGCGTGTATTATTAAAGTCGCTCATGAATGCCGACGTTGTGATAGGTGCCGTACATTCGCCGAGCGGGCGCACTCCATGCCTGGTTTCAGAAGATATGGTAAGGCAGATGAAGCCTGGTACGGTAATTATTGATGTGAGCATCGATCAGGGCGGATGCTTCGAAACCTCGCACGTAACCGATCACAAGAACCCGGTTTACCAGGTGTCAGGCGTCACACATTATTGTGTGCCTAATATTGCTTCCAAAGTGCCACATACCGCTTCTTATGCACTGAGTAATTTCCTGGCGCCCATTATGCTCAAAGTAGGTGAGGAGGGTGGCGTAGAAGAAGTATTGCGTACCGATTTTGGCGTCCGCCAGGGAACATATCTCTTCAATGGGATACTCACTAATCATTACCTGAGCAATCATTTCCGTCTGCCTTACCAGGATTTGAACCTGCTGATGGCGGCATTTCATTAAAATTAAGTGGCTGGAGTTTGGAGTGCCTTGCGTGCCTGAAGTATCTAACTTGCCTGACTACTTAGATTTCTTAAGGTGTCCGGATTATGTGAAATATTAATTACTCCACATGCATTCTTTTAACTTTAGGCATTCCAAACTTTAGGCACTTCAGGTACTCATTATTTGTTTGTGCAATTGCCAAAGAAATCGGGAGGCAATAGCCATCGGTCGATTTCGTCGCCATCTTTATAGATGACTCTATAAGAGCTGTTTTGCGGTAATATCGGCGAGATCGCCGTAATCCTGAATTCGGTGCGTTGGTTTGCCTTATGCTCTTCAGGCGTGCAATCGATACCATCACAACATTTGTTGATGAGTTTGCGCTCGCCATATCCTTTGGCGCTGATGCGCTCCTTGGCGATACCTTTCTGGATGATATATTTTACAACTGATTCGGCGCGTTTCTGCGTAAGAACATCATTATATAAATAAGTTCCATCGCAGTCGGTATGCGAACCCAGTTCTACCGAAATCGGGTTTTCCATCATGATCTTCACAAGTTTGTCGAGCTCCGGCCCAGCATCGGTCCTGATATTCCACTTGTCGAACTCATAGTTAATATTTTCTAATTTGAATACTTTGTTTACTTCGAGTTTATCGAGAAGCAGGTCACGTGGAATCATAGGATGCGTGGTGGTATATGCTGAAGTAAGTAAAAAGCTGAGGCAATCGGAGATGTAGTTTAGTTGCGTCGCCTTTATCACATAACTTCCGACTTTATCCACAACAGATGTGTAATAGCCTTCGGCATTTGTGCGCATAACTTTTACTTTACCAGTAATGGTATTAAGCAGATAAACAGTGGTTTCTGCAATAGGTAACAGCGAACTTTTATCCTTTACATAGCCTGAAACGAAAAATGATTTCGGCTTCGGAATGATAGCCCGCTTGGCTTCAGGTGATATGGGAAGGCGTTTGCAGGCGTATATATCATCGCTTCCAAGCCCCTCCGGGCGGTTGCTGCTGAAAAATCCATATGTATCGCTGGCATCCAGAATGAAGCTAAAGTCATCGTACGATGAATTCACAGGTTTCTGAATGTTGCGGGGCGTTTGCCAGCTGCCATTTCTTTTCTTTGAAACAAAAACATCCAGTCCACCATATCCAGGCAATCCATTGGAAGCAAAATACAAAGTTGAGTCGTTCTGAATAAACGGGAAAACCTCATTTCCAAAGGTATTCACTTCTTTTCCGAGATTTACAGGAGCGCTCCACTTGTCATTTTTCCATGTGCAATACCAGATATCAGAAGCACCAAAACCGCCAGGCATATCGGATGAAAAGTAAATTGTTTTACCATCAGCGCCAAGGCTGGGATGTGCAACAGAATATTCTTTGCTGTTCAGGAAAAACGGTTTCTCGCCCTTCCAGTTCTTTGCATTGGTTTTGGCATAGAAAATCTTTGGCAGATGTTTTTTTATATGATCCTTTTTTATCGTGCGATCGTTGTAAGACCGCGTGATATATATAATGCTAAAATCGGGCG
>DASVHX010000004.1:0-3816 GCA_036382355.1 Bacteroidales bacterium | reverse complement strand
ATAACTTCGCAGATACAAAAGGCCAGGCGGCTTTTTAATGTGGCTATGGCCAAAAGTGATTACGACGGCGAATATCATTACTGCTATTGCACAAAAAGCTCTCATTTCTCCTTTGTACTGGAAGAAGCGCTTAAAAATGATGTGCATATAGAAACTTCATCAGCGTTCGATATTCCTATACTGGAATATCTGAACGAAACCGGATTGTTCCAAAAGGATAATTATATCATCTGTAACGGATTCAAACGTCCGCAATATATTGAAGGTATTAGCAACCTGATTAATAATGGTTTCGAGAATACAATTCCTATCCTCGACAACAAATTTGAGATAGACGAATACGACCGCAACATCACACGTAAATGTAAAATTGGTATTCGAATTGCTGCCGAAGAAGAACCTAAGTTCGAATTTTATACTTCACGGTTGGGAATCCGTTACAACGATATCATCCCTTTCTATGAAGAAAAGATCAAGAATAATCCGAAGTTCGAACTTAAGATGTTGCACTTCTTCATCAATACCGGCATTAAGGATTCCGCTTATTACTGGAACGAATTGAGCAAATGCGTAAACCTTTATTGCGAACTCCGCCAGATATGCCCTCAACTTACTGCGCTGAATATTGGTGGTGGCTTCCCTATCAAGAATTCACTTTCGTTCGATTACGATTACGAATATATGGCCGAAGAGATCATAGCGCAGATAAAAGGAATCTGTAAAAGGAGCAACACACCCGATCCGGATATTTTTACCGAATTTGGCTCTTTTACTGTGGCCGAAAGCGGCGCTACGCTCTATTCCATAATCGACCAGAAACAACAAAACGACCGTGAATTGTGGAATATGATCGATAGTTCATTCATCACTACACTTCCAGACACCTGGGCTATAAACCAGAAATTTATTTTGCTGGCTATCAATCACTGGGACAGGGAATACGAAAGGGTGTTCCTCGGAGGCCTTACCTGCGATAGCGAAGATTATTACAACGCCGAAGCCCATACCAATGCAATATTTCTTCCCAGGCTGATGGAAGAAGAGCCACTTTATATCGGGCTTTTCCATACAGGAGCTTACCAGGAATCGCTTGGCGGATTTGGGGGAATCCAGCACTGCCTTATACCTGCGCCAAAGCATATCATTATTGGCCTGGATGAAGATGGCGAATACTATACCAAACTCTTTGCTAAGGAACAAAGCCATAAGTCGATGTTGAAGATACTGGGGTATTAAAAAAACTAAAAACTAAAAACTAACAGCTAAACTAATATTAAATAGCCAATAACGAATTGCTAATGGTAATCAACTTTTTTACGATTGCTAATGTCCTGTTCCCAAATAACGAATTACAAATACCTCCAGCTTCTCGGTTAATTTATATCTTTGCACTTGGGATCACTTTCATTTAAAAATTTCTGACTATGATAAACTATGGAGGGTTATCCGACGAGCTTTGCCATTTCGAAACCGCAAAGATTGTTGTGTTACCAGTGCCTTATGATGGCACAAGCACCTGGATAAAGGGTGCTGATAAAGGTCCAGCAGCATTGCTGGAAGCTTCTGCAAATATGGAGCTTTACGATATTGAAACAGATTCGGAAGTGCATAAAATCGGCATTCATACCACGGAAGCGATTACTGTAAATAGTAGTCCCGAAGAAATGGTGGATGCCGTGTACAAACGTGTATTGCAACTCTACCGCAAAAAGAAATTCCCGGTTGTAATCGGAGGAGAGCACTCGGTGAGTATTGGCGCCATAAAAGCCAGTTTCGAACAATTTGAGGACCTTACCGTTCTGCAATTCGATGCACATGCCGATATGCGGCAGGAATATGAAGGTTCGGCTTACAGCCATGCATGCGTGATGGCCCGTGCCAGCGAGATGGGTCCGATAGTGCAGGTTGGAGTCCGCAGTATGAGCGTAGAGGAACGCGAAGATATTCAACCCGATCGTATCTTTTATGCCGATCGCTTGCGCGATAATAAAAATTTCATGTTCGATCTTTTGAACAAACTTTCGAAGAATGTATATATCACGATTGACCTGGATGTATTCGATCCTTCCGTAATGCCTTCCACAGGTACTCCGGAGCCGGGAGGCATGCGCTGGTATGCTTTGATAGAGACTCTGCAACGCGTAAGTGAACATTCCAACATTGTAGGATTCGATGTGGTGGAACTTTGTCCCAACAAGAACCATAAAGCGCCTGATTTCGTAGCGGCAAAGCTTATTTACCAGCTACTTACCTATAAATTTATCACAGGATTAAAATAAGATTCAGCAAAGACTCATTTACTGAAAGCTGGACAAATTTATTCCTGAAAATCGAAAAGAGGCTATCCTGATGGGTAGCCTCTTTTCGATTATGCATAAGTTGTTGCTTACCAGCCCAAAAGCCAGGCAAAAATGAGTGGGGCTACAATGGTGGCGTCACTTTCAATGATATACTTTGGCGTGTGAATATCGAGTTTGCCCCAGGTTATTTTTTCGTTGGGGACAGCACCGGAATAAGAACCATACGAAGTTGTAGAATCGGATATCTGGCAAAAGTAACTCCAGAAAGGAACATCGTGCCATTCCAGGTCCTGGTACATCATCGGCACCACGCAAATTGGGAAGTCGCCTGCAATGCCGCCACCAATCTGGAAAAAGCCCACACCTTTACCAGCCGAATTGTTGCGGTACCAATTGGCAAGCCATATCATATATTCGATGCCGGTTTTCATGGTTGATGGTTTTAATTCTTCTTTGATACAGTATGAGGCGAAAATGTTGCCCATAGTGCTATCTTCCCAGCCGGGAACCACGATAGGCAGGTTCTTTTCAGCGGCAGCCAGCATCCACGAATGCTTTGGGTCTATCTCATAATCGTTTTCCATCACACGGCTTAGCAGGAGTTTGTACATGTACTCATGCGGAAAATAGCGTTCCCCGGCATTTTCGGTATCTTTCCAGATTTTAACGATATGATGCTGTATCCTGCGGAAAGCCTCTTCTTCGGGTATGCAAGTATCGGTAACACGGTTGAGGCCTTTCTCCAGCAATTTGAATTCATCTTCGGGCGTTAAGTCGCGGTAATCCGGGACACGGCTGTAATGCGAATGCGCCACCAGGTTCATAATGTCTTCCTCCAGGTTAGCACCGGTACAGGAAATGATCTGAACTTTATTCTGGCGGATCATTTCGGCCAGCGATACACCCAATTCGGCAGTGCTCATGGCACCTGCAAGGGTTATCATCATCTTGCCACCATCCAGCAGATGGGTTTCGTATCCTTTGGCAGCATCGATTACGGTGGCGGAATTGAAATGCCGGTAATGATGGAGGATAAATTGCGATACAGGACCTTTGTTCATGGTAAATAGTTTTTGCAAAGGTAATAAGGTAATGGAATGTTGTGAAATGATTTTTTGAGGAAATACATATGGTTTGAAATTCCACGGGCGTTTGAATATTATTATGGTGAGTCTGCTCCGGGAAGTTTAGAATTTCCTCAATGGCGAACTGATTTATAGAAAAGCTGGTAAAATCCTTCAGAATGTTCAATTTGCAACGAACGACCTTTCATGACAATGAACGAATGACTATGAATAACCACAAATATCTTACTTTTGTTCATGTTTAAAATACAGGGAGGATCAAAATGAATCACATTTCAGGCAAACGCGTAGTTATTACCGGCGCTACCAGCGGGATTGGCAGGAACACAACACTGGCTTTGCTGAAGAAGGGCGCTCATGTTGCTTTTTGCGGCAAATCAGAAGATAAAATGAAGGATCTGCTGGATGAAATAGCTCAAATGGAAACAAGT
>DASVHX010000003.1:0-3977 GCA_036382355.1 Bacteroidales bacterium | reverse complement strand
GCTTATTCTATAGCGACCATTACTGCTTTTGGAATTATTATCCTTGTCCGTGAGATAAGACGAAATGATGATATTGTGACTTTTAACGGTTTGGCGCGGACAAATCCTTATATGGCATTTACACTATCATTCGCATTGCTTTCGCTCACAGGTATCCCGCCTTTGGCTGGGTTTATTGCCAAGTATTATATTTTTACAACGGCTATCCAGAGTGGATACTTGTGGCTGGTAATTCTTGCCTTAGCCGGATCGGCCATAAGTGCAGTGTATTATTTTAAGCCCATTATTGCCATGTACATGCACGAAGGCGACTGGGCTCCAATTCCGGTTACACGAGGGTACCGATATCAGCTTATCTTCATGACAATACTTACGCTGGTACTTGGTTTAATTCCAGGTTTGTTGCTGATTATCTGAAACATGAATTATTTCACCTTGCAGAATCAGAGAACTGGTATATTTGTTAATTTTCTATTCTGCTTGCAATGGCAAGCAGCGTATATTTACAATTCAATTATCAACAAATAACTTCCGGTCAACTTCATAGAAACTTGTTATTTTGTCATAAGACCATTCCTGGTAGTTGGCATTATTGGAGTTAACAATAAATATTTTCCCTGCGCCAGCATTTTCAGCAGCATGAATCCCAATGAATGAATCTTCAAAAACCATAGTCTCTTTGGGATTCAATTCCAATTTTCTTGCAGCCAGTAAATAAATATCCGGGTATGGTTTCCCCCTGAAAAAGCCATCGTTATAGATAACTTTATCATAACTGAACCATTTGCCAAGCTTCAAATGTTCGAAATAAAAATCAATATTTTCTTTGCCCGATGCAGAGGCAATTGTGAACGGGATGTTTTCGGATTTAAGGAACTGAAAAAAATCAGTCGCGCCAGGTGCCAGCTTCATTTTGTTTTTCAAACATATTTTCTGGTAAATAGATTCTTTCTCAATCGTCATTGAAAAGATTTCTTTATCACTTACCTCCCCATGAAAAAGGCCAATCAAAATATCCTGATTTGTCCTTCCCATAATTTTTTGGATTTTCTCATCATCTGTCAATTCAATGTTATGGTTTTCGAGAAACTGATCCCAAGCCTGGTTGTGATAGGTCGTATCCCAAAACAGCGTTCCATTGAAATCAAAAATTACACCTTTATAATGCATACGGGTTAATTATTAAGCTAACTTTCAGGTCTGAATATTTAAATATTTATACCCGACTGAACGACGGCAGATTAATCTTAATGTGTTGTGCAGTTAAAATTGTTAAAAATTAACTGTTCAATACTTATGAACTTATAAAGATTTGTAAATTCCGCATAATTATTCATGCACTACTTTCACACTTACGCTGCTTTTTACATCAGCAGCAGAAGCGGCATTCCTCAGAATAAACTCACCTGGCTCTACTGCCCACGACTGAGTCTTTTCACTATAGAATGCCAGGTCTTTTATCTTTACTTGCAGTTCCACGGTTTGTGTTTCGCCGGCTTTCAGATATACTTTATGGAAAGCTTTCAGTTCTTTGGCGGGGCGCAAAACTGAGGCTTTGGGCTGCGTGGCGTAAACTTGCACGACTTCCGCACCGTCCGTTTTCCCGATATTTTTCAAAGTAAACGAGAGTTTAATTGTTTCGTCGGGGCGATAGGTTTTCTTATCGGTTGTAAGTTTACCATATTCAAAAGTGGTGTACGACAATCCGTAACCAAAAGCAAACTGAGGTGCAATTTTTTTCGTGTCGTGCCAGCGATAACCCACCAGAATATCTTCTTTGTAATACTCATTGATGCTGTCGCCTGGATACGCTTCTTTTCCGAATGAATGGGCTGCATTATCTTCCAGTTTTTTCGGGAAAGAGAAAGGCAGTTTGCCCGATGGATTTACTGCTCCCGAGAAAACATTGGCCATGGCATTACCGGCTTCGGAACCCAGATACCAGTTTTGTACTATGGCCGCAACTTCATTCACCCATGGCATGGCCACAGCATTACCGCTAACCAAAATCACCGCCAGGTTTTTATTGACTTTCAGCAACTCTTCTATCAGTAAATCCTGTCCAAAAGGTAAATTGAAAGTCTGACGGTCGCTGCCTTCACAATCCTGGAAATGATTCTTATTCAATCCGCCGATAAAGAGAACCACATCCGCATTTTTAGCCGTTTCTATTGCAGCAGCCAATAATGAATCGGCATCCAGCATTGAAGCCTCTTCCATTCCGTACAACGGCCGGCCGGAAGCATAACCCATACTGTACACAATGTGCTCTTTACCGTATTTGGCTATCAACCCTTCCAGAGGCGACACTTCGTATTGCACTTTCAGCGACGAGGAACCGCCACCAGTAGTAAGACTGCGCGTAGCATTTTCACCGATAACGGCTATCTTTTGATATTTCCCAACAGGAATGGGGAAAAACTGTTGATCGTTTTTCAGCAATACCATCCCTTCCTCCGCTACCCGGCGTGCTGTTTCGCTATGATCGGTACAAACAAACCTTCCGTATGGACGATTTGCATTCATATTGGTACGGAAAATCAGGCGCAGGATGCGACGCACCTTGTTATCTAGCATCGAAGTGGGGATTTCACCTTTTTTTAATAAATCGAGGAAAGGTGCTGCCAGGTAATAATCGTCGTAAGCAAAAGCCGCTCCCGAAGTCAACCCGTTGGTATAACTTCCCATCTCAATATCCAAACCGTTCAAAGCAGCCTGACGCGTATCATGCGCGCCGCCCCAGTCAGTCACCACCACGCCGTCGAATTGCCAGTCGGTTTTCAAAATTTTGTTCAACAATAAGTCATTGTGGCAGCAATGTTGTCCACGAAGTTGATTATAAGAACCCATAATCGACCATACCTTTCCTTCTTCCACAGCAGCTTTGAAAGCAGGCAAATAAATTTCATGCAATGCACGGTCGCTTAGGTTTACGTTGATATGCCCGCGCCATTCTTCCTGATTATTCAACGCATAATGCTTCACACAAGCGGACACTCCATTCTGTTGCACACCCTGAATATAAGGAACAACCATTCTCGAAGCTAAATACGGGTCTTCGCCCATATACTCAAAGTTACGGCCGTTCATCGGTGTGCGGTAAATGTTCACGCCCGGGCCTAACAAGATATCCTTTTTCCGATAGCGGGCTTCTTCACCAATGGCTTCTCCATAATCGTGTGAAAGGTCGGGATTAAAGGTAGCGGCGAGGCATGTAAGTGCAGGAAATGCGGTACAATAATCGTTTGTCCAGCCAGCAACTCCCCAGGAGTCCCACGCAATTTCTTCACGCACGCCGTGAGGTCCGTCACTCATCCAGATTTCCGGGATACCTAAGCGGGGAACCCCATGCGAACTGAACTTGGATTGTGCATGGCACATGGCCACTTTTTCTTCCAGCGTCATCAACGAGAGGGCGTTTTCCACCCGTTCTTCAATCGGTTTGCTGTTATCTAAATAAATTGGTTTCATGGTTTGCGCAGTCGCCAGGAGTCCTGCCCCTATCATAAGGCAAAACAATACAATATTAAGTTTTTTCATGGTTGTAATGTAATTGTTTGATTCGCTTGTAGGGTTATATATAGTTTGTCGTCACGAAATTCGACAACCTGGGATTTAGTGCGGGCTAATTTATCGGGATTCCAATTTTTAGGAATTCTAATCACAAACCGGTTCGGAACATCTGCTTTAAGCTTAATTTTTGTCAACTCACCTTCCTTCCACTCAGCCGAAACCTCACCCCCGCCCCGCACTTTCAATCCTTCAAAATGCCCGTTCTTCCATGCATCGGGTAAAGCAGGCAGGAATTCGATATAACCGGCATGACTTTGTACAAGCATTTCGGCAACTGCTGCAGCACCACCAAAGTTTCCATCAATCTGAAAAGGTGGATGAGCATCAAACAGATTTGGGTACGTGCCGCCACCACGGTTATAATTGGTTTTTACTCCATCGGGGTCAACATATTTAAGCAATTC
>DASVHX010000002.1:0-2477 GCA_036382355.1 Bacteroidales bacterium | reverse complement strand
AGCACAATTATTCCTCAGTATGTCGATTATGGAGATGACCTCATTGGGTTTGGTCTCAATATTCGGGGGCATGGCAATAGCAAGGATGATATAAATCCGGGATTCCCGGGCTATTTGCAGTATTTCCTGAACGATAAAGAGTTATATATTTACCGTGGTGCTTATATGGATTGCGTGCGTGGCGTTGATTTCCTCTTTTCGCGCCCGGAAGTCGATACTTCCCGTGTGGCTGTGGAAGGTGCCAGCCAGGGCGGCGCACTTACATTCGCCACAGCAGCACTAAACAATACAAGGATCAAAGCTTGTGCACCACAGGTTCCGTTCCTGTCGGATTTTAAAGATTACTTCCAGGTTGCTACATGGCCAGCCAACGAATTTACCAACTATGTTGAGGTTGAGAAAAAACAGACATGGGATCAGCTATATAACACGCTTAGCTACTTCGACATAAAAAATCTAGCGTCGTGGATTAAAGCTCCGATGTTGATGGGCGCGGGCCTGGTTGATAATGTTTGTCCGCCACATATTAACTTTGCTGCTTACAATCAGGTGAAGACTGAAAAAACCTATATTGTTTACCCTCTTTCGGGGCATGGGCTTCCTGAAGATTTTTACATACAAAAGATGGCTTGGATACGCTCTGAAATGGGAATGAAATAAACGTCTGAAGCTTTCAAATTGCTGTTATAAATTTCCATGATTAAGAGAACCACAAACCGAAGTAATAACAACTATATCCAGGCGGGCATTTAATACATTGCCTGTCCCGATACTCGGGAAACATGCATGAAATAAAAAAATGTGAATATATCCATATAATTATAGAATCAAAATTATTATAAGATGAAAAAAAAGTTCCTCATTTTTTTAGTACTAGCCTCTCAGATATCCTTTGGCCAAAAGTTTGATGTCGCCAAAACACCACCTATGGGCTGGAACAGTTGGAATACATTTGCATGCGATATAAATGAAGACCTGATCCGTAAAACAGCCGACGTAATGATTACTTCAGGTATGAAAGATGCCGGCTATCAATACATCAACCTCGACGATTGCTGGCATGGTTCACGTGACAACAAGGGATTCATTCACGAAGATTCTTCAAGGTTTCCTTCCGGTATGAAAGCATTAGCCGATTATGTGCATTCGAAAGGTTTGAAAATAGGTATTTATTCTGATGCCGGCTCTCAAACCTGTGGTGGCAAGCCGGGAAGCCGCGGCCACGAGTATCAGGATGCCATCACCTATGCAAACTGGGGAATCGACTACCTGAAATATGACTGGTGCAACACCGAAGGCCTCCTTGCATCCGAAGCGTATAAAACAATGCGCGATGCTATCTATTCTGCCGGCAGGCCAATGGTTTTCAGTATCTGCGAATGGGGCGACAATAAACCCTGGCTATGGGCTAAAGAAACAGGACACTTATGGCGTACAACCGGCGATATAACCAACTGCTGGGACTGCGAAATGGGTTTTGGTACATGGTCGAAACTAGGCGTATTGAGCATCCTCGACAAGCAATTGGAATTAAGGAAATATGCCGGACCAGGTCATTGGAATGATCCCGATATGCTCGAAGTCGGAAATGGAATGAGTATTGCTGAGGACCGTGCACATTTTTCCTTATGGTGTATGCTGGCTGCCCCGCTCATCTCCGGCAACGATATACGCAACATGTCGAAGGAAACCCTTGAAATACTTACCAATAAGGAAGCAATCGCCATTGACCAGGATGCACTTGGCGTGGAGTGCTATAAATTGTTCGACCGTGGCGATTTCGAAGTGTATGCCAAGCCTTTGAGTAACAATGAACTTGCGATATGCTTCCTGAATAGAGGTAATTCGCCCATAAACTTCGAATTCAAATGGAAAGATTTCCCGATCTCCGATGGCATCTCAGGGAAGAGTTATAATTTTGGTAAAACTGAATACAAGCTCCACGATTGCTGGCAGAAAAAGGATGTCGGCTCAACCTTACTACCTTTCAAATCAACCATACAACCACATGATGTGATCCTTCTCAGGGTAAAACCTTGAATCGGATCCGGGTAATGAATTTAATCTGAAACTGTTTTATACAATCTTTTCACACGATAAAAATATTAGATACCATGAGAAAGTTAATCCTCATTTCCATCTGTTTCCTGATGCTCCAGGTAAGCCAGGCGCAGGTACCGTTTCATAGTGGTGTAAACCTAACCGGCTGGTTCCAGGCTGATAATGCACGCAAAATACAATTCCGCAGGTTTACGAAGAAAGATTTCTATGATATAAAAAGTCTTGGTTGCGATGTAATACGTTTACCTATTAATCTTCATGGAATGACTTCAGGTGCGCCAGATTACACCATCGATCCAATATTTATTTCTTTTCTCGATTCGGCGGTGAGTTGGGCCGAAGAGTTGCAGCTTTACCTTCTGATTGATAATCATTCTTTCGATCCTTCAGTAAATACAAGCTCTGATATTGGCCAG
>DASVHX010000001.1:0-8502 GCA_036382355.1 Bacteroidales bacterium | reverse complement strand
TGTGTAATCAGCACGCCGGGCGCTTTACATTCCACCAGCATCAGCGCACGGCCCGATCGCTCATGTACCACTATGTCGGCACGCTTTATCAAGGTATTGATCTTCAAACTTTTTTCGACAGCCATAAGTGATAGTGGAACTGATTTTTCGGCACTCAGGAAATGCAATACATGCTGCCGCACCCACTCTTCTGGCGTTAGCGCTACGAATCGTTTCCGCACAATATCAAAAATTTCCTGTTTGTCGCCCAAAGGCCTGATGCGGAAGTCATATGCTGGAAAAATAAGTGGTTGCATGCTTCGAAAACACTATTGTCTGCTGCAATATTAATGAATTCTTTGAGATTGTTTGAGCCTTCTCTAAAAGTCTTGTTTTAAAGAATTGCTTTATAGTCTCCTGAAGTAATTTTCTTTGAAATCTTTCTGTTACGAACAGTCATCCCGAAGTGAAATAACCAAGCATGCAAAGCGCCCAAGATTCCAATAGGGAAATTAGCTAATTTTGCCTTACTTTTACCGCCCAGCACAAAACACACTGCTCGAACAAAGCATGGTTTCAGGACAAACTAAAAAGGATCAGTAGGTTTTAGTGCAAATCCCTGCAGTTCTTTAAATACACAAATAATTCACAGATGAAGACTAAAGAAGAAATTGTTGAAAACTGGTTGCCACGCTATACCGGCATGGCGTTAAACGAATTTGGCGAATATATTCTGCTGACTAATTTCCACCCCTACCTCGATCATTTTGCCCAATGGCACAATGTGGAAATAAGAGGAATTGGAAAGCCAATGCCCAGCGCTACGGCCAATGACATCACCATGATACATTTCGGCATGGGAAGTGCCAATGCAGCCACAGTGATGGATCTGCTCAGTGCAATCCATCCCAAAGCCTGCCTTTTCCTCGGCAAATGCGGTGGACTGAAAAAGAAAAACCAGCTGGGTGATTACATCTTGCCAATAGCTGCCATCCGTGGCGAAGGAACCGGAGACGACTATTTCCCCATCGAAGTGCCGGCATTGCCATCATTCAACCTGCAGAAAGCTATTTCGACTACAATCCGCGATTACAAGCGCGATTACTGGACAGGAACCGTTTATACAACCAACAGGAGGGTGTGGGAGCACGACGACGAATTTAAAGAATACCTGCGCTCCACCCGTGCTATGGCCATTGACCTCGAGACAGCAACTATCTTCCTGGTAGGATTTGCAAACGAAATACCAACAGGCGCTTTGCTTCTCGTCAGCGATCAGCCCATGATTGAGTCTGGAGTAAAAACCGATAAAAGTGACCAGAAGGTTTCCGACAATTACATGGACGAACACCTGCGCATCGGCATCGATTCGTTAAAACAACTCATCAACGATGGACTTACCGTGAAACACCTCAGGTTTTGATTTTTCATGAAGATTAAAAGCGTATTTTGAAATCATAAATCCATTTTTGTAATTGCTACGCTGGATTTTTTCATTTTCCAATGCCACATGACTTACGAACAGATCATTACCGAACTTAAGAATAAGATATACCGTCCCGTTTATTTTCTCACGGGCGGGGAACCTTACTTTATCGATGTAATTTCCGATTACATTATCGATAATGCACTTACGGCAGATGAGAAAGAATTCAACCAGGCAGTTCTTTATGGTAAAGATGTTGATGCTGCCACCATTGTGGATTACGCCAAACGCTTCCCCATGATGTCCAACTTCCAGGTTGTTGTTATTAAGGAAGCCCAGGAAATCCGAAACCTTGTGCCCGGTGGCTCCGACAAGGACGATGATGACGAATCGCCTAAACTCAAAAATACAGACACAAAAAAGACGTCTCTCGAGATTTACATCGAAAACCCTGTACCCACTACCATCCTGGTAATCTGCTACAAATACAAGAAACTGGATAAACGACGCGCCTTCTATAAGACACTCGATAAGAAAAGCGTCGTTTTCGAATCGGTTAAACTTTACGACAACCAGGTTCCAGCCTGGATAAATCAGTACCTGCGTAAAAAAGGTTATTCGCTCACCCCTATTGCCGCCCAACTGCTCAATGATTATCTCGGCACCGATCTCTCACGCATCGTCAACGAACTCAGCAAACTCGTCATCAACATTCCTGCCGGAACCCAGATTACCGAGGAACATATTGAACAAAATATCGGTATCAGTAAGGATTACAACACATTCGAGCTGCAAAATGCCCTCGGTAAGCGCGATATCTATAAAGCAAACCAGATAGCAATTCATTTCGCATCTAATCCCAGGGAATACCCGATTCTCAAAACCATTCCATTTCTTTTCAGCTATTTTTCCAAACTTATCCTCATCCATTTCCTGAAAGACAAATCCAAAGAAGGTATTGCGAGAGCACTTGGTGTAAGCTCTCATTTTGCCGGCGACTACCTCGATGCAGCCCGTAACTATTCACTCGAAAAATTGTATAAAATCGTGGGCCTGATGCGCGAATATGACGGCAAGTCGAAAGGTATAGATAACGACTCCACCAACCAGGGCGAACTTTTACGTGAACTCATCTTCAATATACTCCACTGATCCATGGTACCGCACCCATTCCCCTGGGAACACGACCGCCGCTACAATTCCTACACCGAATATTTCTGCAAACAATTTGGCCGGCGGGTTCAGAAAATCTCTGTCGATGCAGGGTTCACATGCCCCAACCGCGATGGTACTGCGGGCCTGGGCGGCTGCACCTATTGCAACAACGATGCTTTCAATCCATCCTATTGCTCCCCCGCCAAAACCATTTCACTACAATTGAGTGAAGGCACCGAATTTCACCGCGTCCGCTACCGCAGGGCTTCAAATTACCTGGCATATTTCCAGGCATATTCGAATACCTATGCACCGTTAGTAAAGCTAAAGCAGATGTACGAAGAAGCCCTGAACTTTCCCGGTGTAGTTGGTTTAGTGATTGGCACGCGCCCCGATTGCATCGACAACGAGAAACTCGACTATTTCGCAAAACTTGGTGAAACACATTACATCATCCTCGAATATGGGATTGAGTCGTGTTACGACCGCACACTCTCCCGCATCAACCGCGGCCACACCTTTTCTCAGGCTCAGGAAGCCATCCGCCAGACAGCGCTTCATGGCATTAAAACAGGCGCCCATATAATATTTGGATTACCCGGCGAATTGGAAAGCGAAATGCTGGCTGAAGCTGAAATTCTTTCGCAGCTTCCGCTGAACAACATCAAGTTTCACCAGCTTCAGATCGTTAAGGATACTGCCATGGCAGTGGAATATGCCTCCAATCCCGAAGATTTTCACCATTTCAGCCTCGGCGATTATATCGATTTCATTATCCGGTTCGTCGAGAAACTGAATCCAGCTTTTGTAATCGAACGCTTTTCGGGCGAAGTGCCCCCGCGCTTTCTGGCAGGCCCCGGTTGGGGGCTCCTGCGTACCAACCAGGTGAATGTGATGATTGAAAAAGAACTGGAAAAACGAGATACGTGGCAGGGGAAGTTTTATTGTTCGCAATAAAAATCATCGGATAAGGCACGCAATAGCCTAACGGAAAATACTGATATTGCTGAGTAAAGTTAATTTTGGAGGCTATAGCCATTAGGCTGGATGTTATTTAGTCAAGGCGCAACTTTGAGTCGCACCTTGACTTGCTTTAGGACAACTTAATAATTACAAACCGTTTTATTGTTAAGATTTATTCGCAAAATTAAATCGGTTGGGGGCAAAACATTAACCAAAAGGCTCCATCAGGAGCCTTTTGGTTTTATCACTATTTGCCATTATCCTCAATTTCATCTGGTGGCAATGTTACTTTTAATCGTCCTTCATCGCGAAGCGCCTTCGCAATCATCCATTCCAATTGCCCGTTGGCACTGCGAAATTCATCTGCGGCCCACTTCTCAACAGCTTCCATTACCTCCGGGTTTATCTCTAGCGCAAATACTTTCTTCTTCGAGAAGAGAATGAAATTTTTACCTTTGTCAGCGCAAAATATATTATGAAACAATACAAGCACATCTTCTTCGATCTCGATCGTACGTTATGGGATTTTGAAACAAATTCCAACGAAACACTTCAGGATATTATCGAAAAATATGGCCTGATCGAAAAGGGCATACCTTCATTTTCCGCTTTCAAAGAAGTGTATACGCGCTTCAACACCATGCTCTGGAGCCTATACCTGAATGGCGACCTGATAAAAGAGAAACTGAATTTCCAACGGTTTAACCTTACGCTTGAGGCGTTTGGCATCCGCGACAGCTTGCTTGCCAGCAATATTGCAGATGATTATGTTGAGATGAGCCCTCTCAAAACAAATCTTTTCCCCCATGCCATCGAAACGCTCGAATACCTGCATGGACAATATAAACTTCATATTATCACCAACGGGTTCGAAGAAGTTCAATATAAAAAACTTGAACTATCGGGAATGAATAAATACTTCGAGCATGTAATCACTTCTGAGGATGCTGGCGCCAAGAAACCGAACGAAATGATATTCCATTACGCGCTGGGGAAAACCGGTGCCTGTGCAAGTGAAAGCCTGATGATTGGCGATGAAATCGAAATTGACCTCCTGGGAGCCAGGGCAGTTGGCCTTGATCAGATGTATGTTAATTACCCTGGCAAGGCCCATAATGAATCTTTTACATTCGAAGTGCGGTCACTTTCAGAAATTATCGATATTCTCTAAACCCAATATACACGTTAGGAATTTAATTGCAAACTAATGCGTTAGTTGGGTTAATCCCGTCTTAGTAATACATTGTTTCTATTGATTTTAATCAGGAGAAACAACAGATTTACTTTGACAATTGCGCTAAAGCGCAATTTGGGATAAATAAAAAAAGATTGCCATTATCTGACAATCTCTTTCCTGATGCATTTCAGCAAATTTTATTTTTGTGGAGTCGGTGCTGTTTCTGTTCCTGTCTTGGCGCCTTCTTTTCCTGCGCAGCAAGTCTTCTTGGAATCACCTGAACACTTATTTGAACATGATTTTGTGCAAGTAGCTGATTTATCAGCACTCTTAGCGTCTTTTGTTTTAGCAGTAGTAGTTTTTTCGGAAGTAACTTTCTGTGTTACTTTTTGAGCCGAAACGGTAGTAGTTGATAAGAAGGCTACCATCGTGAACATAGAGATCAGAACAAGAATTTTTTTCATCGGTTATAATTTTTATGATTATTCAACAAAAATAACTCAATTAATACTCGCCGGCGCAAATCATTTGTTAAGGAGATGTTAAAGTTTATTACCAGCAGATCTAAATCTCAGGAAAACTTCGCTATAGTTGTTTGTCCTCCCTTTACTTTCTGGTTCAGCGAAACAAGCACTTTGGACGAAAGTGGCAGCAGGAGATCGACCCTGCTTCCAAATTTGATAAATCCCAATTCGCAGCCCTGTGTTATCCGTTCGCCGGTTTTAGCATAGCAAACAATGCGCCTTGCCAATGCACCGGCAATCTGCCTCACCAATACAGTATGTTGAGCATCTTTCTGGATAACAACTGTATTTCGTTCGTTTTCAGTGGACGATTTCGGATGCCAGGCCACCAGGAAAGATCCGGGATTATAGTTGGCGTATACAATTTTCCCGCTCACAGGATAAAGGTTTACGTGTACATTGTTTGGCGACATAAACACTGAAATTTGTAAACGCATATCGTTAAAGAATTCGGTTTCCAGAACTTCCTCTATGGCCACAATGGTGCCATCCGCCGGGCAAAGAATTATTTCCGGATTGTTTTGCATGGGCCGGTTAGGGATGCGAAAAAACCTTACCACAACCCCAAGCATCACCAGGATAGCAAGATACGCTGCAAGGTGGTAGAAAGTCTGCACCGGGAATAATACATTGATCAACCCAACAACAGCTATGAAGATGAGTGTGGTGGAAATAATTATTTTGTAACCTTCTTTGTGAATCTTCATGAAATTGATTGTAACGGCTAAATTATATACACACCACGATAAAAACAAAAACTACGGGAGCCGAAAGCATCACTGCATCGAAACGATCGAGCATGCCGCCATGGCCAGGCAATATATTTCCCGAATCTTTGATTCCCAGGCTTCGTTTGAGCATGGATTCTACAAGGTCGCCCAAGGTGCCGAAAACCACTATGATAATTGCCAGAGCCAGCCATTGCCAGAGCAAAAAAGCTGTAAAATAATTCGACAACAACCATGCTGTGAATAAAGCAAACAAAGCGCCACCAATACTACCTTCCCACGTTTTTTTAGGTGACATCCTCTCGAACAGGCGGTGTTTCCCTATGGCTGATCCTACCAGGTAAGCGGCAGTATCGTTTAGCCAGAGAATCAGAAAAAAACCTAGCAGCACACCATAAGTAATGCCATTCGGCAAAAGAGAAGGTAAATAAAAAAAATTGAGCAGCCCGAATGGTAATGCTATATAGAAAATTCCTGTTAAAGTGAGTCCAATACCAGCAAATGGATTGGCTGATCCGGAAAAAAGAGCAAAAACAAAAATCAATACAAGTGGAATAAAATTGAGCATGATGATATTAATCCCGGTAAACCCGATACCAAGTGCATTTGCCGCAAGTGTTCCATATAGAAATATCCCGGCTCCAATACCTGTATATGTTGATGTTTTATGAGCTCCTTTGTTGAGAAGCTGGTAAAATTCCATCTGGGTAAGAATTGTAACAAATAAAAATAATGTGGCGAATATCCATTTGTTTGCTATCACAGAACCAACGATTATCGCTACGAAAATGATGCCCGTAACAGAGCGTGTTATCAGATTATTCACTTGGCCGGTTGGTAATGATTTGTTTAGCTAAAAAGGCATTTTCCACATCCACGAATATCTCTATTTCCCCGAATAAGTATGCCGAATCTTTCTTGTTGACAATAACGCAATCTATATCGTTCTCTTCCAACAATCCTTTTAAGATTTCAGCTTCATACTCCTGAGATACAACATGAACTTTAACCCAATTCCCTACCATACAATATGTTTCTGTTTATACAGAATCCTCGACAAGGAACACGAATAATTCGCGTGGTCCGTGAGCACCCATCACAATCGTTTTCTCGATATCGGCGGTCCGGCTTGGCCCCGTGATCACACTGATAAGCGATGGTATCCTCGCGCTATATTTTAGTTTTATATCGGCCAAAGCCTGTTTAAGATCGGTTACCAGTTGTGATGAGAAAGCAATAACGACATGGATTTCAGGATATATATTCAAACGCCTGCCCGAAATTTGTTGCGAAGAAACCATAATGCTGCCAAGCCTTGCAATAAGGTATTCGCAACCCGTAACACCTACTTTAAGCGAGTGGAAACTGTCATCATCAGAACCAAATGGTATGTCCGCCTTGTCGAGCACTTCCTGAAGCCGGGTATCAATACAAAATACTTCGTCCCATTGGTTTCCCTGGCAGATAAGTGAAAGGTTAGTGGCCAACTCATCCATATTCTCGCAGTAAACAAACTTGCCTCCTGCATGGGTGAATTCCTGTGCAAAATTTACGTCGAGCGATTCCGCTAACTCTTTATAAACTGACGCTTCGAAATCCACATTTGGATAGGGGTTGTCGGTTTTGTTTATCAGTGCATCACGCACTTTTTTCAGAACTTTTTCTTTGGATGTGCTCTCTTCCATAAATTAAGTTGCAACTGCTGTTTTATGCTTCGGGTGCTATAGCGTCGGGCGTGGCAATTTCTGTAGATTTGGGATCAGTATTATCGGGCAATTCTTTGGCAGAAGTGCTATTATCTCCATTGTCGGCATCACCAAGCATTGTGGTGGGAACCTCGAAAGGCCTTAGTCCAAAAATAGCCTCCATATCCTCGCGGAAAATAACTTCCTTTTTCAGCAATTGTATTGCCAGTTGCTCAAGTTTTTCTTTATTATCGATCAGGATTTTTTTTGCGCGCTGGTATGCTTCTTCCACAAGTTTGCTGATTTCGTCGTCGATAACTTCAGCAGTCTTCTCGCTGAATGGTTTGTTAAACGAATATTCCTGCTGTCCGCTTGAATCGTAAAAACTGATATTACCAATTTTTTTGTTAAGTCCATAGAACGCAACCATGGCATAAGCCTGTTTGTATACTTTTTCAAGGTCGTTGAGCGCACCGGTAGATACTTTACCGAAGATGATTTCTTCTGAGGCACGTCCACCCAGCGCCGAAGTCATTTCATCGAACATCTGCTCGAAAGTAGTGATTTGTCTTTCTTCCGGAAGATACCATGCTGCGCCAAGTGCTTTGCCACGGGGCACTATGGTTACTTTTACCAGGGGATGAGCGTACTCGAGCATCCAGCTAACTGTTGCATGTCCCGATTCGTGGAAGGCAATAACTTTCTTTTCGTTCGGCGAAATGATTTTATTCCGCTTTTCGAGGCCTCCGACTATGCGGTCGATGGCATCCAGGAAATCCTGCTTTTCGATTTGTTTCTTATCGGTACGGGCTGCTATAAGTGCCGATTCGTTACAAACGTTGGCAATATCTGCACCTGAGAAACC